>JANNKN010000844.1:0-6180 GCA_031396315.1 Deltaproteobacteria bacterium | reverse complement strand
GTACGGCTTCGGGTCGCGCGCCTTGCCAGCGGGGCGCCGGCACACGCCGCGGCACGTCTTCGGTGGCGGGGGGAAAGGGCGGGCGTCGAAGACTCGACCGCTGGCGGACTAGGAGAGGATGGCGCCGGCTTTTGACAAGTGTGCGCGCAGTTTCGTGACGTCGAGCTGGGCGGGCTCGCAGCTGTTGCGCACGGCGAGCGCGGCGGCGGTGCCGGCGGCTTCGCCGGTGGCGAAGCAGGCGGGGATTTCTTTGGTGGCGTGATGCACGCGGTGGTCGACCGAGATGCAGCGCCCTGCCACCAACAAGTTCGGTGCCTCTCGGGCGAGCAGGCAGCCGTACGGAATCGAGTAGAGCGCGCCGTATTTCGTCCAGTGGCCGGTGAGCGCGACGCCATCCGCGAAAGCTCGACCCTCGTCTTCGCGGGTGAGCACACGGCGGCCGATCAGCCGGCGGCTCTCGGTGACTCCCAGTGGGTCGGCGATGCGGCACACATGCGCGTGTGCGAAGGCGGGATCTTCTTTGCGCAGCCGGTCGAGCTCGGCCATCACGCGGCGGCGGCACGCAAGCTCGGCGACCGTGAGATCCTCGGGCGAGGTCGCGTCGATCGCGCGCGCGATCTTCTCGGTCGCGCCCCAGGGCATGAGCATGCGTCCTTCGCCGACCGCGCGGAAGCCACGGCCACGCGCCGCGACACCCTCCGCGTCGGCGACCCCGCCGAGCACGAACCACTGCCACGGCAGCACGCGCTCGAGCTCGTGGGCGCAGCCGAGCCGCGCGAACAGGTCGCCGTCGCCAGTCGCGTCGATCACGCTGTGCGCGCGGATCGCGAAGCGCCCAGCCTTCGACTCGAACAGCACGCCGGCGACGCGTTCGCCCTCGCGCCACGGCTCGCAGCCGACCGCGTGCAGTAATAACTCGACGCCCGCTTCGACCGCCAGCTCCGCCAGCGCGAACTTCATCTCCTCGCAGTCGTACGCGACCGAGTAGCGGACGGCGTGCGGCGCGTGCCCCCAGACGAGCCCGTAGCGCTCTGCACGCGCGAGCAGCACGGGGTCGGTGCTGCCCCACTCCGCCGCGGCGGGGAAGTGGGCGGCACCGCGAGCGGCGAGCCGCTCGACCACTTCCTGGCAGATGCCACCCACGACTTGCCGGCCGCGGCCGTCGTCGAGCGTGAGCAGGAGCAGGATCAGCCCGCCGCTCGCCAGCCCGCCGAGCGAGCCCGTGCGCTCGACCAGCATCACGCGCGCTCCGGCCCGCGCTGCGGCGACCGCTGCCGCAACGCCTGCACTGCCGCCGCCGACCACGAGCACGTCGGTCTCGTGGCGAACGGGCGTTTCGCGGCGGGCCTCAGCGACGGTTTTGGGCGTGGCGGGGGTGGTCATTTGCGCATGCTGGGCCGCTCGCCCGATTCATTGCAACGGCATCGCGAGCGCGTAGACTGCCGCGCCTCATTCCCCGATAGCTCAGCTGGTAGAGCAGGCGGCTGTTAACCGCCAGGTCGTAGGTTCGAGTCCTACTCGGGGAGCCAGTCTTGCTGGGCTCCGTTCGCCTTCGCATTCGCTCGGACTCGCGCAACGGGAAGAGAGCGGCTCGCGGCGCACGGCCTCCGCGAGCGAGGCTCGCTCGGGCCGCTTGCGAGTAAGCGGCGGCCGTGGCGATTGCGCGGGCCTACTCCGCCTCCGCTTCCCTCGATTCGGGTGCTTCGCTGCCATCGTGGCGCACGCCGATCAGCTGATAGTGGTCGCCGCGCTCGCCCTCGGGATGGACGTAGCTCGCGCTCGAGCTGCGGCCGATTTCCTTGCCGCTGCGGAGGATTCGCGTCTCGCGGAAGCCGGCTTGTGCTGCGGCGCTCCAGGCGAGACGCACGCCGCTGCTCGTCGCCACGGCGCGGAGGTCGTAGGCGACGCCGGCGATCTCGATGGCGTCCGAGGGCCCTGAGCGCAGTCCGTCGCCGTCGACTGCGATCACCCGGTAACTGACGGTTTCGCCCGGAGCGACCGCGCTGTCGGTGGCGCTCGTCGCGCTCGCGCGCAGCTCGGCCACGAGCTCCGGATCCTTTGCGCTCGCGCGCCTCCGTAACAAGCGATAGCCGCGCAGATCGGGCTCGACGTTCGCTTCCCAGGCGAGCGTGTTCGCACCGATCGTCTGTGCTGCCACGCGCAAGCCCGTCGGCGGGAGCGGCTCGCCCTTGGTGACGGCGCGCTCGGCGCCGCTCGGGTCGCCGATGCCGCCGACCGCGTCGATCGAGGCGATGCGGTAGTAGAACACGCCGAGGTCGGGCAGCTCGCGGTCGAGGTAGACCGTTTGGTGGCGGCCCTCGATGCGCGCGAGCTCGGTGTAGGTGCCGCTCGGGCTCGGGCTGCGCGAGACGACGTAGCCCGTGGTGTTCGGATCGCTCGCGGGCTGCCAGCGCAGTGCGACGCGGCGGGGCAGGTGGCTGTAGGCCTGCACGCCACTCGGCGGCGCGGGCTTCGGCGCGGTCGTGCCAGAGACGACGGTCGCCGCTGCCGCCGCAATTCGTCCTGCGCGGTCGAACGAGCGCACGCGGTAATAATAAGTCTCGGCGTGGGTGAGGCCGCCGCCAGAAAATCCGAGCGTACGCTTCGGCGCGAGGTCGCGGCCGTGGTCGACGTATACGGTCTGGAAGCGATCGGCGAGTGTCGCGATGTAGACGAACGGGCCGTCGGCGCCCGCCGAGCGCTCGATCACGTAGCCGGAGACTTCGGGTTCGCGGCTCGCGTCCCAGCGCAGCGGGATCGCGCGCAGCTCGCCGCTCAGCGCGCGCACGCCCTCGACGCGGGCCAGCGCCGTGTTCGGATCGTGGCTCAGCTCCGGCGCCGGTTCGGGCCCGCGCGGTGCGAGCTTGTCGCGCATCCCGCCGAGATCGAGTGAAGTCGCGCAACCGAGCGCACAGCCCAGCACGAGCGCCGCGAGCAGCGCGCGATGCATTAGGGTCTCCCCGACATGGACGGCAGCGGTGCGGCGCGCAACTCTTCCAGCCGCTCGAGCAGCTTGTGCGCGCGCGCCGAGTTTTCGTTTGCCTCAGTGTTCGCGGGATCGATCAGAAGCACGCGCTCCCATTGGTCGAGCGCGGCCTGCAGATCCTCGCGCTGATAATGCTTGCGGCCCGCTTCGAGCAGCACCGGCACCTGCGTCGCAAGTGCACGGCGCAGCGAGTCGAGATGGCTACGCGCGCCTGCGTGCCGCGCGTCGGCGTCGAGTGCGGCGTGGTCGTAGCGAATCGCCTGATAAGCGTCGCCGCTCGCCTCCGCAGCGATCGCATTCTGGAAGTAGCCCTCGGCGCGAATCTCGGCGTCGCGCGGGCGTTCGCTCGCCCGGCGCGGCGGGTCGATGGCGTCTCGATCCGGATCGGGCGAGGCCGCGACTCGCCGGGGTCGCTTGCCCTCTGCGCGCAGCCGATCGATGTACGCGAGGTTGCCACGCGCGGTGACGTTCTGCGGATCGAGCTCGAGCACGGCGCGAAACGCGGCCTCGGCATCCGCGAGCTCACCGGACTCGATGTCGTCATTGCCGCGCGAGACGATCGCGTCGGTGCGCGCCGCGAGCGCGTCGAACAGTTGGCGCTGGCCATCCGCGATCTCGGGCGAGAACGCATCGAGCACGCGCAGGTTCGCGATGTGGACGCGCGCCGCGCCGAGATCGTCGCGGTCGAACGCGCTGCGGAACAATGCGAGGCCCTCGCTGCGCGCCTTCGCGAGCCGGCGCGACAGATCCTGCACGTGGGTCAGCGTCTCGCGATCGCTCGGCTCGATGCGCAGCGCGAGCCGGTAGTCGAGCACGGCCTCTGCGAGCCTTCCGCGCTCCTCGAAGTAGCGGCCGCGTTGCAAGTACCGAACGACGAGTTGGCCGCGCTCCTCGGCGACCGCGCCGATGCGGGTCTGCGCCGACGCGTAGTCGATCTCCGCGGCGTCGACGTTCTTCCAGGCCTCGATCGCCTCCTCGCGGTCGCCGCGCTGGTAGGCGCGCTCGCCGATCTCGAGCGGCGTGGTGCAGCCGAGCGCAGCCAGCGCACAGCCGAGTGCGAAGCGACCGCTCCGATTGGCGGGCACTAGGCCGCCGCCTCGCCGCTGCGCAGCTCGACCGAATAGACGTGCACGGGCTCCTGCCGCCCCGAGAGCTGGCGTTCGCCCTCGAAGCGCAGGCGGTGACTGCCCCGCACGCGGCGCTGTACCGCTTCGGAGACGAGGATCTCGCCCGCCCGCGCCAGCTTCTCGAGCCGCGCCGCGACGTTCACCGAATCGCCAATCGCAGTGAAGTCGGTGCGGCGGTCGGAGCCGATGTTGCCGACGACGACCGGGCCAGTGTGCACCCCCACGCCGACGCCGATCACGTGGCCGCCGGCTTCGAGCTTGTCATTGCGATCTTCGACGGCACGCACGATGTCGACCGCCGCGCTGACCGCCGCGATCGGGTGGTCTGCGCTCGGCACCGGCGCGCCGAAGTAGGCCATCACGGAATCGCCGATGAACTTGTCGATGGTGCCGCCTCGGCGCAGGATGCAGTCGCTCACCAGCTGGAACACGTCGTTGAGAAGCGCGACGACGGCCGCCGGTTCGAGGCCTTCGCTGAGGCGCGTGAAGCCGCGGATGTCGGCGAACAGCACCGTCACGTCGCGCTGCACGCCTTGGAGATCCGCACCCTCGGGGCTCTCGAGCAGGGTCTGCAGCACATAGTCGCTGGCATAGCGCCCGAACGCGCGTTGGATGCGCGCTTTCTGTTGAAGCGACTCGCCCATTTGGTTGAACGCGGCGGTGAGCTCGCCCACCTCGTCGCGCGACGTCGGAGGCACGCGCACCGCGAGGTCGCCCGCGGCGAGGCGCTCGACGCCCGCGCGCAGCCGGCGCAGTGGGCCGACCAGCAGCGCGACGAAGCCGAGCCCGGCGACGACGCCGAAGGCCGTGACGGCGACCGCGACCCAAGCGAGCTGTGTGCGGGTCTCACGCAAGATCGGGCCGACCAGGCTCGCGAGGTCGATCTCGAGCTTGGCTTCGCCGAGGCGGTCCGCGCTCCAGGTGATCTCCGCCGCAACGGCGAGCACGTCGCCGCGCCGCTCGAGATGCACGCCGTTCTCGTAGCTCTCGGCGAGCATCGCGGGAATGCCGACGAAGGTCGGCTCGAGCGATGCCGCCACGTGACCATCGCGCTTCACGAGCTGCACCGAGACGACGCCGCGCTCGGCGCCCGTGTTCTGTACCAGCGCGCCGAGCGCGAGTGCATCGTCCTCGATCAGCGCAACCTTCGCGTCCTGGGCGAGGTTCTTCGCGAGCGCGATTGCCGAGCGCTCGATCTCGGCCTCGACCGAGGCTCGCTCGTGCCGCGTCGCCATCCACGCGAGCACGACGCACGCCACCACTAGCAGTGCGACGACGAGCGCGCTGAACTTGAGCTGAAGGGATCGCAAACGCGACTCCCGGGCCGGGCCGCCCGCTACGAGGCTGGAACTTCGAGCAGCAATTCGAAGCGGATCTCGAGAATCTCGAACTCGCGCATGCCCTTGGGCACCTGTACCTGAACGCTGGCGTCGCGCGCCTTGCCCATGATCGCGCGCGCTACCGGCGACGTGACTGAGATCAGGGCGCGCCCGATGTCTGCCTCGTCCTCACCCACGATCGTGTACGTCACCTGGTCGCCCGTGGCGACGTCCGAGAGCACGACGGTCGCACCGAAGCTGACCTTCTCCGAGCTCTGTCCGCGCCCGTCGATCACCTGCGCTCGAGCGAGGCGATCGTCGAGCTGCCGGATGCGCGCCTCGATCTGGCCTTGGCGCTCCTTGGCGGCGTGGTATTCGGCGTTCTCCGAGATATCGCCGTGCGCCCGCGCGATCTCGATTTCCTTGACGATGCGCGGGCGTTCCGAGCTCTTGAGGCGCTTCAGCTCCTCGTCGAGCATGGCCTTGCCACGCGGCGTCATGGGGATGCGTTCGGACATGCCGGCCTCGCAGCGAAGACAGCCCTTCGATCGGGGGGGCCGAGAGGGCGTCGAGAACGGTGGCAAGCTAACCACCGCGAATGGCCGACGCCAAGGAAACCGCGGGCTTGCAGCCGCGAGGCGCCGGTCGGCCACCGGCTGCCGCTCGGCTCGTGCCGCTCGCGCTCGCGTTCTATGCGGTCCTGTTCGCGGTAGCAGTGAGCTGGCGAGTGCTCGCGGATGGAGTCTGG
>JANNKN010000834.1:0-4885 GCA_031396315.1 Deltaproteobacteria bacterium | reverse complement strand
GTTCAACGACGCAGTCCTGCCCGAGTACCTGGCTTTTGGGTACATCAGCTCCGATCAAACGCTGTTCCGTAATATCCGGAAGCTGATGCCCGAGTTCTTCGTGATGACGAAGCGCCCGATCCTCGATGACGGCTACTTCGAGGCCTTCAACCGTGACAACGTCACATTGATCGACCTGCGCGAGGATCCGATCCTGCGCTTCACGCGGAACAGCGTGGTGACGCGATCGGGCGAGCATCCCATCGACATGCTCGTGCTGGCGACCGGGTTCGACGCCATCAGCGGCTCGATGCTGCGGCTCGACCCCAAAGGACGCGGCGGCGTCGGGCTGAAGGAGCGCTGGCACGATCGCTTCCACAACTATCTCGGCATGATGATCGCCGGCTTCCCGAACCTGTTCATGATCCATGGTCCCGGCTCGCCGGGCGTCTTCTACAACATGCCGCTCGGCGCGGAGCGGCAGATCGACTGGATCGGCGGCTTCCTGCGCCACCTCGACAAGAACGGCGCGGGCGCCGCCGAGCCGACGACCGAGAGCGAGAAGGCGTGGTCCGCCGAGGTCGCCGGGATCGCGAACGCCACGCTCTTTCCGCGCACGAATTCTTGGTGGACCGGCGCGAACATCGAGGGCAAGCCCCGCTACTTCTCCGCGTACCTAGTCGGCTCGCTCTACTACCAGCGGATCGCCGACTTGGCGGCTCAGGGCTACGCAGGGTTCTCGTTCGAGCCAGCACACACGGGCGACACCGTGGCAACGTCCTCGGGCCGGGTTGACGCACCCGGCTTAGGCAGATTGAAGCACCCAATTGCCGGGCAGGGCTAAGTGTCCGGAATGCGAGCATTTTATCTGCCACTTCCCACGGCTCGGGACCACTCTCGCGGGCAAGGGATCCGTCCGACGGGCGTTGGCGCGGGCTCTTCGTTGGAATGACAGAAGCGGAGGCACGCGATGAGTTCAAGAGTCGGCTTTGGGATCGTGGCAGCGGCCATCGCTCTGGGCGGCAGCGCGGCAAGCGCGGCTCCGATCTACCTCAACTCCTCGAATATTTCTGTTGCTCTCGGCCCGACCATGGCGCCGAACCCATTCGCCAACCAGACCACAGCGATTTCGCTGGCGAACGTCATCAATGCGCCGTCGGCAACGGCACCCGAGGACCACCTCAGTCCGACGACCCATGTGTGGGTCAGTGGTGGATCTCTGGAATTAGTCTTCGACTTCGGTGTCGAATACGATCTGACGACCCTGCATTTCTGGAACTACTTTGCAGAATCATTCGACGTCGACAATGTCGCGTTTACGTTCTTCGATTCCTCCAATGCCAATGTCGGGAGCCTCAACGTCACACCGGCACTGGGAGGAGCGGGTGGGAACCCGATCTTCGCGGAAGACTACGCGCTGTCCTTCCCTTCCAACGTTCGATTCGTGAACGCTGTGCTGACGGGTACGAATGGGGAGGTCGATTTCAATAATATCGGCTTCACGGCCGACCTGTCCCAAGTTCCCGAACCTGCCGCGATCGGCCTGTTGTATCTCGGGCTCGCCGGCCTCGCTGTCAGCAGGTTCGGTCTGCTGGCGCGCCGAGAGGGCAGCCGCTCGTAGCGCGCAGGCGCGCTGCGAGCGCCCGAATCCAGGGCCCGCACGCGTCTCGTACACCTGTCAATCCGAATCACGATGCGTGCCGCGCGATCGCACGCCAGCCTTCGGCGATCGTCATCGGCGCCCTCGGTCGCGCGTACATCGTCTTCAGATACGCGCGCAGTATCGGCGCATCCGCGAGCATTCCGGCTTCGTTGGCCCAGTCGAGCGTATAGGCAGCGTTGAAGTCGGCGCAGGTCACGCGATCCCCGACGAGGAAGGCACGCCCTTGCATGTGCCGCTCGAGAACGTCGACCATCCGTTTGCAGTCGCGCGTCGCGAGCGAAATGTCTTGCGGAAGTCGCTCGGCTTCCGAGTAGATGCGCGTGTGCAGAGCGATGCGCCAGAGGGGCGCCTCGATCTCGGTGACGAGGAAAAAGATCCAGCGATACATCCGGGCGCGGTCGGCCAGCGCATTGGGGATGAATTCACTGCCAGCGGCCTTCTCCGCGAGGTAGAGCTGGATGGCGGCGGACTCCGTCAGTACCAGCTCGCCGTCCACCAGAACGGGGAGTTTCCCGGCCGGATTGATCGCTAGAAATTCCGGCGATTGGTGCTCGCCGATCCCCATGTTCACCGTGACGATCTCGCAGTCGATCCCCAGCTCGTTGAGGAGCCAGAGGGCGCGCAGGGCACGCGTCGGCGGGGTTCCATAGAGTTTCATGTGTGGGCTCCCGGGCGTGGTGTGTGGCCTCCCTAGTCGTGCCGCGCCGCTGCATTTCGACAGGCACCGAAAAGAAGTTGTGGCCGTGTCGAGCTTGGGCCGCATGCAACGACTAGGGGTGTCACGTCCCGAAGAAGGAGCCAGCATGAAGTATGTCTGCCTGATCTATTTCGACCCCCAGCAGGTCTTCAATCAAAGCCCGGCTTCGAATGCCGTCCTTGCCGAGGTGGGGACCTACAACGATGCGATCAAGGCGAGTGGCCACTACGTCGCGTCCGAGGCTCTCACGCTGCCGAACGAGGCGATGACCGTTCGGGTGCGCGACGGGAAAATGTCGGCGACCGATGGTCCGTTCATGGAGACCAAGGAAGTGCTTGCCGGCTTCATCCTGATCGAGGCGCGCGATCTCAACGAGGCGGTGCAAATCGGGGCGCGCGATCCCTTCGCAAGGCTGGGCGCGATCGAGGTGCGGCCGGTCGTCGACTTCAGCGGGCCGCGCCCGACTCTTTGACGATGAGCCCAGACGACGCGCGTGCGGCCCTCGACGCGGTCTATCGCACGGAGGCGAGGCGCGTCCTGGCGACGCTCATCCGCCTGCTCGGCGGTTTCGAAGCGGCAGAGGAAGCGTTGCACGAGGCGTTCGCAGCTGCGGCCGCGCGCTGGCCGCGCGACGGTGTGCCTAACAACCCGTACGCGTGGCTGGTCTCGACGGGCCGGTTCAAGACGATCGATCGCTGGCGCCAACAGGCGCGGCTGGCGAATGCCTTGCCTGAACTGACGGCTCTCGCCGACGTGCCACCCGAGGCGGCGAGTGCCGAGACCATTGCAGACGACGAGCTTCGGCTGATCTTCACGTGCTGCCACCCGGCACTAACGCCCGATGCTCGCATCGCACTGACGTTGCGCGAGGTGGGCGGGCTGACCACCGAGGAGATCGCACGCGCCTATCTCTCGCCGGCGCCGACCATCGCGCAGCGCATCGTGCGCGCGAAGGCGAAGATCCGCGACGACGCGATCCCCTACGAGGTCCCCGATCGCGCCGCGTTGCCGGCGAGGCTCGAGAGCGCCCTCCAGGTCGTCTATCTGATCTTCAACGAAGGCTACTCGACAACCCAGGGGCCGAATCTGACGCGCGAGGATCTCGGCGCAGAGGCGATCCGGCTCGGGCGGTTGATGGTCGATCTGCTGGATGAGCCGGAAGCGCTCGGTCTGCTCGCGTTGATGCTGCTTCACGACGCGCGGCGCACCACGCGTGTCGATGCGGCGGGGGATCTCGTCCTCTTGGAGTACCAGGATCGCGCGCGTTGGGACCGCGAGCGCATCGCCGAGGCGCAGGCCCTCCTCGAACGTGCCGTCGCGGCGCGACGCGTCGGTCCTTATGTGCTCCAGGCAGCGATCGCCGCGGTCCATGCTGAGGCGCCGAGCTCGGCGGCCACCGACTGGACGCAGATCGTCGGGCTCTACGATGCACTACTCCGCGTGGATCCCTCGCCAGTCGTGGCACTGAACCGTGCGGCTGCGCTCGCCATGCGGGACGGACCTGCGGCGGGCCTCGCGGTCATCGACGAAGTGATCGGGCAGGGCGGCCTCGACAACTACCACCTCGCCCACGCCGCACGCGCGGACATGCTGCGCAGGCTCGGCCTAACGGCCTCCGCGCGAGCCTCCTATGAACGCGCTCTTGCGTTGGCGCGCCAGCCGGCGGAACTCCGATTCTTGAGAATGCGCTTGGCGCAGCTCGCGAACGGGACGACGAGCGCGGAATAGAGACAGGGCTTGCGCGATGAGCGCCTCAATGGGTTGTACACATGAGTTCTCCGACAAGGGCCTTCCCCCTAGCGCCAGCGTGACGCTCGAGACTCGAGCGCAGCGAGCAGGGCGTGGATCAACATCGCCATCCCGGCCGAGGGCAATGCGCCCTGCATCACCACGCGCCAATCGTTGAGAGCGAGCCCCGTCACGATCAGGGTGCCATAGCCCCCCGCGCCAACGAGAGCCGCGAGGGCCGCCGTGCCGACGTTGATCACCGCTGCGACTCGGATCCCAGCAATTAGGGCGGGGGCCGCCAGCGGGAGTTCGAGACGCCGCCGCCGCTGGCGGTCCGTCATCCCCAGAACGGCAGCCACGTCTCGTAGGTTTGCGTCAATCTGAGTGAGACCGGTGATTACTCCCTGGACCACCGGAAGCAATGCGTAGGCGGCGAGCGCGTAGACCGCTGGTTCCCATCCCACCCCGAACACCGGGATGAAGAAGCAGAGCAACGCGATCCCTGGGATGGTCTGGATCACTCCGACGAGCGACAGGACGGTCTTGGCCACGGCGGGCCGCTGGCTCGCCCACCAGCCGAGCGGCAAGCCCACGACCAGCGCGATCGCAAGCGACACCGCGACCAAGGCGAGATGCTCCAGCGTGAGCCGGATCCATTGCGGCTCGCCGGCCGCCACTCGGCCGCGGGCTGTCGATCGCGGCATCCCGGTGGAGGCCAAGAAGTCGGCCGCAATCGCGGAAGGGCTGCGACGAGCGATCTCGAACTCGCCGTTGAGCCTGGTCATCGTCGAGTCCGAGAGGCGCCCGACCAGTTGTCC
>JANNKN010000815.1:0-1156 GCA_031396315.1 Deltaproteobacteria bacterium | reverse complement strand
GATGATCGCGGTGTTCGCGCTCGCCAATCTGGCCACCGGGATGATCGCCTGGCGCTTCATCTTCCCGATGCCAGCAGTCTTCTCGGGCGTGCTGGTCTCGGTGCTCGTGGCGGCGTACGCGGTAGCAGGAAAGGCATCGTGACTCGGCGAAACGCGCTCGCCGTCGAGCAAGGCGCTGCGCGCCGTGCGAACACCCTCGAGCTCCGGTAACAGTTCTCGCCCCATCGAAGTGCGCCCGCTCCGAGATCCCCGCCATGCGCATTGCTCCCTACTCCCCTCACCACCGCGAAGCGATCATCGCGCTCTCGCTCCGCGCGTGGGCGCCCGTGTTCGCGTCGCTCGAACGAGAAATGGACGCGGCCGTGTGGGCCGCCTTCTACCCGAACGGCTGGGAGGAGGTGCAGCGCGCCTCCGTCGCGGCCGCCTGCGATGCGCAGGATCTCACCGTGTCCGTTGCGCTCGACGGGGAGCGCGTGCTCGGCTTCGTCGCCGTGCGCATCCACGATGCGCTGATGGGCGAGTTCACCATGATCGCGACCGACCCGAGCGCGCAGCGCCGCGGCGTCGCGCGCGCCCTCTCGCAGCACGCGATCGCCTTCATGCGCAGCAAGGGCAACAGCGTCGCCATGGTCGAGACGGGCGGCGATCCGGGGCACGCGCCAGCGCGCGCGGCGTACGAGGCGGCGGGCTTTCGGAACCTTCCGCTCGCGCGCTACTTCCGAAAGATCTGATGGGCGCCGCGCTCGGAGCTCGGCGTCGGCGCACGCGCCCTATGCGCCCGGCACCGGCCCCACGTGCGCAGGCGGCTTCTCGCCGGCGCTGACGATCGTGCGGTGTGCGATGCGCCAGCGCCCGCCCTGCTTCGCGAGCACGTCGTGATAAGTGGCGAAGTTCGCGATCGCGATCCCCGCTTCGCCTTGCGCGAAGGTCGCGAAGTCGGTCCACGCGCGCGCGCAGTCCGCGGCGTCGAGCTCGACGATCGGCGCGAACACCGCGTGCTTCAGCGGCGCGGCGGGCTGCATGGCGCCGACTTCGCGCACGATCTCGGCGCGGCCGGCGAGCCGGCGCCCGAACACGTCGAAGATCGCGTCTTCGGCGAACAGGCCGCCCCACTCTTCGAGGCGCTTCGCGTCGAGCAGCTGCGGGTAGAGCGCGA
>JANNKN010000810.1:0-2543 GCA_031396315.1 Deltaproteobacteria bacterium | reverse complement strand
TCCCGCTGCCGCAGGGGCACGGCTCGTTCGGCGCGACCTTCGCGATCGCCTGCGCTGACACGCCCGGCATCGGCGCCACGCCGCCGCCCGGGAGGCCCGGTCGCTGGGCACCGCTGGGGGCGCGCGCCAAGGGCGCAGGCCCGGTGTTTGCGGCGCCGGACGCAGGCTGCGCGACCGGGCGCGGCGGAGGCGCCGCGATCGGGCGCAGCTGCTCGGGCTCAGGCAGCACGAGCTTGAACAGGATCTCCGCGACTTCGCGATCGACGCGCGCGTTCATCTGCTCGAACAGCGCGAAGCCTTCGCGCTGGTATTCGAGCTTCGGATCCTTCTGTGCGTAGCCGCGGAGCGAGACGCCTTCGCGCAGGCCGTCCATGCCGTGGAGGTGATCCTTCCACTGGCGATCGCCGACGCGCAATAACACCTCGCGCTCGTACTCGGCGAAGTGCGGATAGCCGATCTCGGCGTGCTGCTCCGCGAGCCCGTCACAGCGCTTGCGCTTCTCGTCGAGCACGCCGAGCAACCGCTCGAGCAGCGCGCGGCCGAGTACGTCGCGGTCCGCCGAGTTCGCGAGCGGCGCCTCGCGCGGATCGAACGGCACACCGAACTGCTTCTCGAGCGCCGCCGCGAGTCCGGAGATCTGCTCGTCGCTCGGCTCACCACGCTCGGGCCAAAATTCGCCGACCACGTCGACCAGCACGCCTTCGGAAACCTCGACCGCCTCTTCGTGCACGTCCTCGCGTGCCAACACCTCGCGGCGCTTCCCGTAATAAGTCTTGCGCTGCTGGTTCATCACGTTGTCGTAGTCGAGCAGGTGCTTGCGCATGTCGAAGTTGCGCGCTTCGACCTTCTTCTGCGCGTTCTCGATCGCACGCGTCACCATCCGGTGCTCGATCGCCTCGCCCTCTTCGAGCCCGAGGCGCTCCATCCAGGGCGTGATGCGGTCGCCGCCGAAGATCCGCATCAGGTTGTCGTCGAGTGCGAGAAAGAACTGCGAAGAGCCCGGATCGCCCTGCCGGCCGGCGCGTCCGCGCAGCTGGTTGTCGATCCGGCGGCTCTCGTGGCGCTCCGTGCCGAGAATGTGCAGCCCGCCGGCGGCGATCACGGCTTCTCGCTCCTGCGCGCACTGGGCCTCGAACTCGGCGAAGAGACGTGGGTAGTCGGGGTGATCCTTGCTGCCGCCGCACTTGGCGAGCGCCAGGTACTCGGGGTTTCCGCCCAACAAGATGTCCGTGCCGCGACCCGCCATGTTGGTGGAAATCGTGACCGCGCTCTTGCGTCCGGCCTGCGCGACGATCTCGGCTTCGCGTTCGTGCTGCTTTGCGTTCAGCACGTTGTGCTTCACGCCATTGCGTTTGAGCCGCAGCGCGAGCCGCTCGCTGTTTTCGATCGAGATCGTGCCCACGAGGATCGGCTGCCCCGTCTCGTGGCGCGTCTCGATTTCCTTCACGATTGCGTCGAACTTCTCGCGCTCGCTCTTGTAGACGACGTCGGGCGAATCCTTGCGCAGCATCGGGCGATTGGTCGGAACCACCAGCACGTCGAGGTTGTAGATCTTCGCGAACTCGGGAGCCTCGGTATCGGCGGTGCCGGTCATGCCCGAGAGCTTCGAGTACATGCGGAAATAATTCTGGAACGTGACCGATGCGAGCGTCTGGTTCTCGCTCTGAACCTGGATGCCTTCACGGGCCTCGACGGCTTGGTGGAGGCCGTCCGACCAACGTCGCCCGGGCATCAGGCGCCCCGTGAACTCGTCGACGATGATGACTTCAGGCTTCCCCGTCTTGCCCGGCTGCACGACGTAGTCGACGTCGCGCTTCTTCAGCGTGTGCGCCTGCAGCGCTTGGTTCATCGCATGCAGCACGCGGATCATTTGCGGGTCGTAGAGGTTCTCGATCCGCAGCATCTGCTCGACCTTCTTGATGCCCTCTTCCGTGAGCGTGGCCGAGTGATGCTCCTCGTCCACCCAATAATCCCCGGTCTCGGCGATCTCTTTCTTGATGTCGGGCTTCGAGCCCAAGACGAGGCGCGGGATCACCGCGTTCGCGACGCGATACAGCTCGGTGTTCTCCTCGCTCGGCCCCGAAATGATGAGGGGCGTGCGCGCTTCGTCGATCAGGATCGAGTCGACCTCGTCGACGACCGCGAAGTTGAGCGTGCGCTGCACGCAGTGCGCGAGGCTCGGCTTCATGTTGTCGCGCAAGTAATCGAAGCCGAACTCGTTGTTCGTGCCGTAGGTGATGTCGGATGCGTAGGCGCGGCGGCGCGTGGTGTCGTCGAGATCGTGAACGATGCAGCCGACCGAGAGCCCGAGGAACTGATGGATCTCGCCCATCCACTCCGAGTCGCGGCGAGCGAGGTAATCGTTCACTGTGATGACGTGCACGCCCTTGCCGGAGAGCGCATTCAGGTAGGCGGGCAGATTCGCGACGAAGGTCTTGCCCTCGCCCGTCTTCATCTCCGCGATCTTGCCCTCGTGCAACGCGACGCCGCCGATCAGCTGCACGTCGAAGTGCCGCTTTCCGATCGTGCGCTTCATCGCCTCG
>JANNKN010000593.1:0-11425 GCA_031396315.1 Deltaproteobacteria bacterium | reverse complement strand
AAGCACAGGCCGGCCCCGAACTCGGTGCCGCGCAACGCCCGTCGGCCACGCGTCGGCTCGACCGCCCGGTGCGCCCGACTGAGAGGGGCCGCAGCCGAGCCATTCGGCGCAGCGGCCCCCGGCCCCACTGCGGCTGCGGAGCTCGCGCCAACCCGACCCGCCTACGCCTCCCCGGACAAGAGCGCCCTACCAATCACCTTCAGCTCGAGAATCGGCTTCACACCCTCGAAAATCGGCAGCACCTGCGCATCCACGACATACCGGCTGATCGGATACTCCTCCGCATACCCCCACCCGCCGTGCATCAGCTGTCCCTGCTGCGACACCTCGACCGCGATGTCGCACGCGAGCAGCTTCGACTGAGCGGCGAGCGGTGCGGCCTTGCGCTCGTCCGCGTCCATCGCGGTTGCCGCCGCGTACGTGATCGCGCGCGCTGCGAGCAGCTTCGCCGCCATGCGCCCGAGCGTGTACTGCGTGAGCTGGTACGTCGCGATCGAACGCCCGAACTGATTTCGGCCCGCAACGTATTTTGCAGTTTCCTCGAGCGCAGCCTGCGCGAGCCCGCACGCGCGCCCGCCGGTCTGGAGACGCCCCGCACCGAAGCCGCCCATCTGCAGATAGAAGCCCTTGCCGAGGCCTTGCTCGCCACCCACGAGATTCTCCGCCGGGACGAAGTAGTTTTCGATCCCGAGCGTGAACGAGTGCATACCGCGGTAACCGGGCGTCGCGTCGGCCTTGCCGGTCATGCGGCCACCGCCGGGCTGGCGCAGCTCGAACGCGTGACCGCGGAAGCGGTCTTTCGGCACGATGAAGAGCGAGAGCCCGCGCGCGGCCTTCGCCGGATCGGGATCGGTGCGCGCGAGTAGCGAGAGCACGTCGGCGCGGCCGGCGAACGTGCACCACGCCTTCGGGCCGTTGATCAGCCAGCCGTCGTGACCGCCAGCACTGCCGCGCGTCGCCCGGCACTTCACGCCAGCGACGTCACTGCCGATGTCGGGCTCCGTCACCGAGACGCCGACGAGTACCTCGCCGGACGCGAGCTTCGGCAGCCACTGCAGCTTCTGCGCCTCGCTGCCGCCTTGCAGCAACGCCTTGGTCAGAATCTCGGGCCGAGTGATTAGGGATCCGGCGCCCGCGAGCGACGCGCGCGAGAGCTCTTCGGTCGTGAGGATCATCGCGAGATTGCCGAGCTCGTGGCCGCCGTACTGCTCGGGGATCGAGAGCCCGAAGTAGCCGAGCTCGCCCATCTTCGTGATGAACTCGTCCGGGATGTCTTCATCGCGCCGGTGGATGCGCTCCGCGTGAGGCAGCACTTCCTGCGTGGCGAATTCGCGCACGGAGGCGCGCACTTGCTCGAGCGTCTCGTCGAGCGGCGGCTCCGTGCGCCCGCCGGCTTCGATCGCGTGCGTGCCGATGCGGCGCATGCGCGCGTCGCTCGCGAGCGCGCGCAGGCAGGCGCGCACACCGACCGGGAACGCGGCCTCGAATGCGGCGTCGCCGAGTCCGAGCTCGTCGGCGAGCGGCTCCAGGCGATTGCGCGCGGCCACGATCAGCTCCGCGATCGCGGCGCCCGCCGTCAGCTCCAGCAGCTCGCCGCTGCGACCCTCGGCGCGCAGCGCCTTCACGAACGCCAACGTCTCGCTAGCGGCGCGCACTTCGGTGGCGGCGTAGGCGATGCGCTCGGTGAGGACCTGTCGATCGTCGATCGTCTTGCCCTGGTCCGTCAGCGTCCGCGCACGTTCGAGAGCGGGCTCGATCAGCGCGCGGCCCGCTTGCTCGGCACCTTCCGCAGCCGTCAGATCCAGATTTCCCGCTCCCGAGAGGTCGCCGACACTCATTTTTTGTGATTCTCCTCACAACTCTTGGCAAAGAACGTCGTAGGATAGCCATGCCTTGCCGGCGGTTCGCCGGAAGTGACTACACAAAAAGTGAGGAGAGGGAATGTCCAAGGGTTCGCTTAGCTCCCTGTTCGGGGCGACGCTGGTTGGTTCGCTTCTGGTGTTCGGCGCTTGCGGTGGTTCTGACCAGGCGGCGCCGGCTGCTGACGCCGCGGCAGACGCAGCGGCCGCAGCGGCAGATACCGCGGCAGAGGCGGCAGACACTGCGGTCGACGCGGCGGCGGATGCTTCGGCAGCCGTCACCGATGCGGCCGAGATGGCGGTCGATGAGGCCGGTGCTGCAGCCGAGACCGCAACCGATGCGGCGGCCGACGCGGCCGTTTCCGCAGGCGAGGCGGCAGACGCAGCGACCGACGCGGCCGCGGCGGCGGTGACCGACGCTGTCGAGTAAGCCTCGCTTCTCGATCGAATGATCTCGAGGGGCGTCGTCGCGTTCGCGGCGACGCCCCTTCCGTTTCAGTCGCGCGCGAATTCCAAAAGTCGCTCGACGAGCGCCGAGCTTCCGAACACGAGCCCGATGCCGCTCCCTCCGGGCCCCGGTGCGATCGTCTCGCAGCGTCCGCCCGCCTCGGGTACGAGCGCTTGCGTCGCGGCGGCGTCCCACGGGTTCAGGTTTACGTCGATCATCGCGTCGACGCCGCCGCCGATCACCTGCGCGTGGCCGAAGGCGTCCGTGTAGCCGCGCAGCATGCGAGCCTCCGCCGCGAGCCGCGCCCACGCCGCCTTGCGGCCGAAGCGCCCGAACGCGAACGGGTCGCCGTGCGACACGATCGCGCGAGCGAGATCCGTCTCCTGCGAGCAACGCACCGGGGTGCCGTTGCGCCGGACGCCGCCGCCGCGATGGCCGCAGGTGCGCTCAGCGAGCGAGGGCAGATCGATCAGGCCGAGTACCGGCACGCCGTCTTCGACGAGTGCGATCAGCGTTCCGTAGAGCGGCAGGCCGCGGGAGAACGAGATCGTCCCGTCGATCGGGTCGACGATCCAGCCGCGCGCGCTCGCGTCACCGTCGGCGCCGTATTCCTCGCCGAGAATCGCGAGCTCGCGATCGAAGCTCCGTAACACCTCGCGGATTGCGCGCTCGGCTGCGCGGTCGGCTTCGGTCACGGGCGAGCCGTCGCTCTTGATCTCGACGCCGACGTTGCGGAAGCGCGGCAAGATCTCGCGGCGCGCGGCGTCGGCTGCCGCCTCTGCGCAGCGCAGCGCCGCGGCGAGATCGAGCCGCGGCATCGCTTACTGCAAATCCGCGAGGGGTGCGGCCGTGATGTCGTAACCGGCCTCGACGGGGATCACGAGCATCTTCTCCCCACCGCGCTCTTCGACATGGGGCAGCACGCTCACGATCGGCGCGCTGTTCGCGGCAGCGATCGCGGTCGCTACGTCGTGACTGCGCCCGAGCTTCTGCACTTGCATCAGCGTCGGGAAGATGATCGTGCGCCGACCCGCCGCGCGTTCGGCCTCGGCGTCGGCGGGGCGCGTCCAGACGGAGTCGACGGATTCGCCGCCGTCGTGGATCGCGAGTTGATCGGGCGGCGCGGCCACGAGATAGAAGTGCGTATCGAAGCGCTTGGGCATGAAGAGCGGCGTGATCCAGTGCGCGAAGGGCACCAGCAAGTCGTTCGCGAGCCGGAGGCCTTCCTGCTCGACGATCTCGCGCAGCGAGCGCTCGCCCGCGTTCAGCGCGGCGCGATGACGGAGCTCGATCTCCGCGAGCCGCGCCCCGGGCACGAGCGCGCGGCTACCGGCCGGGCGCGCGAGCAGCACGCCGCACTCCTCGAACGTCTCGCGGATCGCCGCGACGTGGATCGGGCGCAGCGCGTCGCTGACGGCCGCTTCGCAGCAAGCCGCCAACGCGGGATCTGCATCCGCCGCGTCGACCTTGCCGCCCGGAAACACCATCGCGCCGGTTGCGAAGTCGATCTGGTGATGGCGCTGCACCATGAACACTTCGAGGCCGCTCGCGCCGTCGCGCACCAGCAGGATCGTGGCGGACGGCCTGGCTTCGGGCGGTGTCTTCATGTGCGCTCCAGTCGCCGCAGTTAAGGTGCGAAGCATGGCCGCGACGGGATTGCATGTCGAGACGCACGGCGCGGGTCCCGCGCTCGTCCTCGCGCACGGTTTCGGAGGTAGCGCGCGCAACTGGCGGCCGCAGCTGCGCGGGCTGAAGGACGCGTACGCCGTGACGCTGTACGACGCGCGCGGCCACGCGCGCAGCTCGCCCGTAGCGCGGGCGGAAGATGCGCGCGCGCAGGCGCTGGTCGCGGATTTTTCGGCGGTGGCGGATGCCGCGAGCGAGCTGCCGCTCGTCGCGGGAGGGCTCTCGATGGGCGCCGCCACCGCGCTGCGTTTCGCGCTCGCGCAGCCGGCGCGCGTTCGTGCGCTCGTGCTGATGGCGCCGCCGGCGGGGCCCGCCTCGGGACGCGGAATCTCGGCGCGAGCGCTCGCGTTCGCAGACGCGATCGAGCGAGCTGGGCTCGAGGCAGCCGGCGCCCGTTACGCGTGGGGCCCCGGCGCGGGGCTCGATGCGCGAGCGGCTGCGTGGGTGCGTGCGGGCTTCCTCGAGCACGACCCGCAGTCGCTCGCGCACTTGTTACGCGAGTACCTCGCGCGTCTCGAGGCGCCAGCGGAGCTGGCGCTCGCGCGAGTTACCGCACCCAGCTTGGTGATCGTCGGGGATCGCGATGCCGCCTCGCTGCCGACCGCGCGCGAGCTCGCCGCGGCGCTGCCGGGTGCGCGGCTCGAGGTCGTCGCCGATGCTGGGCACGTCGTGAATCTCGCGCAGCCCGAACGCGTGAACGGCGCGCTGCGCGAGTTCCTGGCCGCGCTCCCGACCTAATGCTTCGCGCGGCTCGCCGCTTGGATCGCGCGCCAACGGAACGGCGACGCGAGCTGCGCCCAATAAGTCTGCGGGAACGCGCCGAGCTCCGGGATTCCGATCTGCTCGGGCGGCGTTCGATCGCGCGGCCAGAAGAACGTGCCGAACACGAGATCCCAGAGGATCAGGTTCGAGCCGTAATTCGTGTTCGCTTCGCGCAGCTCCTTCGCATGATGCCAGCGGTGCAGCTCCGCCATCGAGAACACGTAGTTGAGCGGGCCGAGCGAAACGCGGACGTTCGAATGCTGCAAATATCCGAAGACGCCGGTGAAGAGCGCGAACAGCGCCATGACACCGGCCGGGCAGCCGAGCAGAACGAGCGGGATCAGGCCGGCGGCCGTGTCGATCGCGATGTCGAGCGGATGGAAGCGCGCGGCGTTCAGGAAGTAGAGCCGCGGCGCGCTGTGATGCGTCGCGTGCAGCCGCCAGAACGGTTCCCATTCGTGGGAGAGACGATGGCTCCAGTACTGGAAGAACTCCGCGGCGACGAGCGCGAGCGGCAGCTGTGCGAGCAGCGGCCAGTGCAGCGGCCACAGCAGCGCGGTGCCGAGCGGTGCGACCGCGGCGGCGAGCGGCGCCAACGCCCGTGGGACGAGCGCTTGCGTCGCGAAAGACGCGATCGACACCGAAACGACGTGGGCGAGGTCGACGCGCACGTCGCGATGCGAGCGGTTCCACGCCGGCAGGTGCGGCCAGAAGCGCTCGGTTGCGAGCACCGCGATTGCGGCTGCGGCCAGCACGATCGTCGGGTTGCCGCCGTGGGCGGCGATGCGCGCTCCCGCGACCAGCGAGGCGACCAGTACGAGCGGGAAGAACAGCACGGAAACGGCGCGCGCGAGCATCGCTAGCACCTCGGCTTCGAGTCGCGCGATCCTATCGCGGCATGCCCATCGTTCCGCTCATCGGCGCCGACGCAATCCGCGCGCGAATCGCCGCGCTGGCGACCGAGATCGCGCGCGACTACGCGCACTCGCCGCTCACGCTCGTGTGCATCCTCGAAGGTGCGCGCCGCTTCACCGATGCGCTCGTCGCAGAGCTCGCGCTCCGCCGCGTCACGCCGGAGCGCCTCGACCTGCGCGCGCGGCGCACGCAGGGCACGCGGCTCGAGCCGGTGCAAATCGAAGGCTTCGACCCGGAGCGGCTCGCGGGCCGCGACGTGCTCGTGCTCGACGACATCGCGGACGAGGGCGCGACGCTGCGCGCGGTGCTCGACATCGCCGCGCTCGGCGAGCCGCGCACGCTGCGCTGCGCGGTGCTGGTCGACAAGCGTGAGCGGCGCCGCGCCGAGATCGCGCCGGCGTACGCGGGCTTTGTCGTCGACTCCGGCTGGGTGGTGGGCTTCGGCATGGACCTCGACGGCGCCTACCGCGAGCTCGACTACATCGGCGTCGTCCGCGACGAGCGATTCTGAGCCGCGCACTGCCGAGGCGTCAGGCCTTCGCCGCCAGCTCGTCGCCGAGCGCTCGCAGACGGCGGAACGGGTAGATCCCGCTGCCGTGCCCGTCGCTCCATTCTATTTGGACGGCATATCTGCCGACGCCGCTGATCTTCAGCGGATGCACGTCGGCGGGAACCGCGTTCGCGTCGAGGCGCTCGGCGCCGCTCCATTCATCGACGCATTGCGCACAGCCGCAGGCGAGCCGCAGCTCGCGGACATCGATCAGGCTCTCCCCGCCGTCCGCCCACGCGATGCCGAGCGTACGGGGGCCGCGCTGCTCGATCTTCGTCGGAGTCGTCGCGAGTGAGGGCGCTGCATCGGACATCGGAGCACGATAGCCTGCGCGCCCCATGACGAACCGCGACTCGAACGCAATCGCAATCCTCGGCGGAACGGGCGATCAAGGCCTCGGCCTCGCAATGCGTTTCGCCGCCGCCGGCCGGCCCGTGCGCATCGGCTCCCGCAAGGAGGACCGCGCGCTCGCGGCGGCAGACGAGGTGCGCGCGAAAGTTCCCGGTGCGGATGTTACGGGGCACGAGAATGCAGAGGCGACGCGTCGCGCCGAGATCGTGATCCTGTCCGTGCCGTTCGAGCACACCGCGGGCACGCTGAAGGGGCTCGGCGAAGCGCTCCAGCCGGGCCACGTCGTGGTCTCGATGGGCGTGCCGCTCGCGACCGCGATTGGCGACGGCCCGGTGCGCATGATCGGCGTGTGGCAGGGCTCGTGCGCGGAGCTCGTCGATTCGCTCGTGCCCGACGGCGTGCAGACGGTGTCGGCGTTCCAGAACGTCGCCGCGCATCGGTTGCAGCATCTGCCCGATCCGGTCGAATGCGACGTGATCATCTCCGGGGAGAAGGCGCCCCGCGAGCGTGTGATCGAGCTGTGCAAACTGATTCCCGGCATGCGCGGTGTGAATGGCGGCCCGCTCGCCAACGCGCGCTACGTCGAAGGCTGGACCGCGCTGCTGATCGGCTTGAACGTTCGATACAAGGTGCCGGAGGGGATGGGCTTCCGGCTGACTGGCCTGCCGGAGTGAACGCGCGCGAGCTGTTAGGGGCCGCTGCGCGCGAGAATTTCGCACGCCACCTCGTCGCCAATCCCTACCCTGGGCGCGGACTCGTGATGGGGCGCGCGGAAGCCGGCGGCGCGTGGCTGCAGGTCTACTGGATCATGGGTCGCAGCGAGAACAGCCGGAATCGCGTGTTCATCGCCGATGGCGCCGAGCTGCGCACCGAGGCCGCGGACCCGGCCAAGGTCGCCGACCCGTCGCTGATCCTCTACGAGGCGATGCTCGAGTTGCCCGGGCAGTTCCTCGTCAGCAACGGCGATCAGACGCGCACTGCATTCGACGTGATGGAAGCGGGCGGGCGATTCGAGGACGCGCTCGAACTGCGGGAGCGCGAGCCGGACGCCCCGAATTACACACCGCGCATCACGGGCCTGATCGATTTGCGGCTCCGGGACGCCGCCTTTGCGCTCTCGATCCTCAAGGCGAATGGCGCCGACCCGTCGCTCACCGATCGCACCACATTCCGGCCCGCTGCTCCGCCGCCGGGGCTCGGGCTCGGGCTCACGACTTATCAGGGCGACGGCAGCCCGCTGCCCTCGTTTCGCGGCGAGCCGCTCTGGCTCCCGCTCACTGGCTCGGCCGATGCGGTTGCGGACGCGTACTGGGACGCTCTCGACCGCGCCAACCGGGTCTCGCTCGCGGTGAAAGAGATCGCGGCGAGTGGCCTCAGCCGGATCCTCCTGCGCAATCGATTCGGGCGGGCATAGAGCGGTTCGGGCGGGGATTTAGCGCACCGCGTCTAAAATCGATGACGCTATGCGTCAATCGAGAAAAATCGCTAACTTACGCTCGCGAACTTCGGATTCTCGCCGGACTGACCGAAGGGTCCGTTACCGAGGCAGTGATTTTGGTCACCTACGCCAGGGTTTGTGGTGGTGTCCTACAGAGGGCACCAGATCTTGTGGAAATTACCTTGACGCTCTCTCTTGGGCCGAGGTAAAAACCTCATCACGGGGATGAAAATCCCTCTGGCGGCCTGGGGGGTTCGTAACAGGCGGTTGCCGGAGGGAGGGGATCTGAGGTGGGAAGGAGGACCTGCCCAGATTCGGGGGCCCCGGGGCGACCCGGGACCCCTCTCGTCTCCAAACGTCGGCAATGAGAGAGTCATCCGTCGGCTGCGAATCGAAGAGCAACCTACTTTCGTGATTTGGGGTGGACGTTGAGCGAGATCGAGCGGGCGCGGGGATCGGCGGGTGCGGTGGACGGAGCCGCTTCGGGAGACGCCACGAGGCCGGGAGACGCCACGAAGCGAAGCCGCGCGCGCACACCACGTCCCGAAGGTCTCCGCATCTCGCGCTTCTTCACGCGCGCGGGCGTGCACCCGTTCGACCAGGTCGAATGGGAGATGCGCTCTGCGACGATCGCGAACGAACGTGGCGAGTTGATCTTCGAGCAGAGCGACGTCGAGATTCCGTCGGCGTGGTCGCAGCTGGCAACGAACGTGGTCGTGTCGAAATACTTCCGGGGTCACGTCGGAACGCCCGAACGCGAGCGCAGCGTGAAGCAGCTCATCGGGCGCGTCGTGAACCGAATCCACGAATGGGGCGTGCAGGGCGGCTACTTCGCGACGCCCGAGGACGGCGAGATCTTCAAGAACGAGCTCGCGCACTTGCTCGTTACGCAGAAGATGGCGTTCAACAGCCCGGTCTGGTTCAACCTCGGCGTCGCCGACACGCCGCAGCAGGCGAGCGCATGCTTCATCAACTCCGTCGCGGACACGATGGAGTCGATCATGGATCTCGCGAAGACCGAGGCCATGCTCTTCAAGGGCGGGTCGGGCACCGGCTCGAACCTCTCGAAGGTTCGCTCGTCGAAGGAGAAGCTCGCGGGCGGTGGCACGGCCTCTGGCCCGGTGTCGTTCATGCGCGGCTTCGACGCCTTCGCAGGTGTCGTGAAGTCGGGCGGCAAGACGCGTCGCGCCGCGAAGATGGTGATTCTCAACGTCGATCACCCGGACATCCGCGAGTTCATTCACTCGAAGGCGAGCGAAGAGAAGAAGGCATGGTCGTTGATCGACGCCGGCTATGACGGTGGCTTCAACGTGCCCGGCGGAGCATACGATTCCGTGTTCTTCCAGAACGCGAACCACTCGGTGCGTGTGACCGACGATTTCATGCGCTCCGCGTTGGACGATCGCGCATGGCAGACGCGCGCGGTCACGACCGGCGAGGTCGTCGACACGTTCAAGGCGAAGGATCTGCTGCGCGAGATCTCGGAGGCGGCGCATGTCTGCGGCGATCCGGGCATGCAGTACGACACGACGATCAATCGCTGGAACCCGGTGAAGGCTTCGGGTCGCATCAACTCGAGCAACCCCTGCTCCGAGTACATGTTCCTCGACGACACGGCGTGCAACCTCGCGAGCCTCAATCTGATGCGTTTCGTGGACGCGGCAGATCAGTTCGAAGTCGATGCGTTTCGTCGGGCGTCGGCGCTCACGATCCTGGCACAAGAGATCTTGGTCGATTTCGCGGACTACCCGACGCCGAAGATCGCGAAGAACAGCCACCTGTATCGGCCGCTCGGCCTCGGCTACGCGAACCTCGGCGCATTGCTCATGAGCATGGGTCTCCCGTATGACAGCGAGGAAGGCCGCAACGTCTCGGCCGCGATCACTTCGCTGATGTGCGGCGAGGCGTATCGCATGAGCGCGGAAATCGCGTCGGCAATGGGGGCGTTCGCGCATTACAAGCAGAATCGCGCGCCGTTCCTCGAAGTGATCGCCATGCACAAATCTGCAGCGGAGGCGGTGCCGACGGCAGGCGTGCAACTCGACTTGTGGAAGGCCTCGCGCGTGGCATGGGGGCAGGCGCTCGAGCTCGGCAAGCTGCATGGGTACAAGAACGGTCAGGTCACCGTACTCGCGCCGACTGGCACGATCGCGTTCATGATGGACTGCGACACCACCGGCGTCGAGCCCGACATTGCGCTCGTGAAGTACAAGAAGCTGGTCGGCGGCGGTCTGCTGAAGATCGTCAACAACACCGTGCCAATGGCGCTGCGGAAGCTCGACTACAGCGAGCAGCAAATTGCCGATGTCGTCGCCTACATCGACGATCGCGAGACGATTGAAGGCGCGCCTCATTTGCGGGAGGAGCATCTGCCGGTGTTCGACTGCGCTTTCCGTGCGACGAACGGTAGGCGCTCGATCCACTGGAAGGGCCATATCCGCATGATGGGCGCGGTGCAGCCGTTCCTGTCGGGTGCGATCAGCAAGACGGTGAACCTGCCGAACGAGGCGACTGCCGAAGAGCTGCGAGACGCCTACGTCGAAGGCTGGAGACTCGGCCTGAAGGCGCTCGCGGTCTACCGCGACGGCAGCAAGCGCACGCAGCCGCTGAACGCCGGCAAGGAAGTCGAGAAGAAGGACAACGTGATCGACCTGCGCGAACGCCGCGCAGCGCGGGTGAAGCTACCCGACACGCGCGATTCGGTGACGCACAAGTTCTCGATCGCGGGCCACGAGGGCTATCTCACCGTTGGCCTCTACGCCGACGGAAAACCGGGCGAGATCTTCCTGCGCATGGCGAAGGAAGGCAGCACGATTTCCGGCCTAATGGACACGATCGCGACGATGACGTCGATCGCTCTCCAGTACGGAGTTCCGCTGAAGGCGCTGACCGACAAGTTCAGCCACACGCGCTTCGAGCCGGCGGGCTTCACGAATAATCCCGAGATCCCGATGGCGAAGTCGGTCACCGATTACGTCTTCCGATACCTCGCGAACCGCTTCCTGCAGGAAGACAAGGTGACGGCGGACGAGCAGGAGACGGAGGCGGAGCCGACGGGCCTCGCCGAGATTCGTCGCGTCGCGATTGCTGGTGGATCGGCGGATCGAGCGCGGGGCGAGCGCTCGACGTTCGTGAATCAGGCCGACTCACCGACGTGCACCGAATGCGGAACTATTACGGTCCGCAACGGAGCGTGCTATAAATGTCCGAACTGTGGAGCCACGAGCGGGTGCAGTTGAGGGCGTGAAGCGCAGATGATGTCTTGTGGCGTCCCTGCGCATTCAACTCGAAATCGCGACCCAGTCGCGCGGGACAAGGAAACGCATGCGTTTCCCCCGCGCGCGGGTGGTGGCGGTGCAATGTTCGGCTGTAACCTGCGAGAACAGAAGCCAGCACCTGCCCGGGCAAGCATTGCC
>JANNKN010000745.1:0-9632 GCA_031396315.1 Deltaproteobacteria bacterium | reverse complement strand
CTGCGTCGCCCGATCTACCGCGCGACCTCCTTCCACGGCCACTTCGGGCGCGCCGGCTTTCCGTGGGAGAGCACGAGCAAAGCCGAGGCCATCGCGCGCGATGCGGGGAAAATGTGATGGAAACGGCTTCTGTGATTTGGCTCCAGGCGGGCGCGCCGAGCGGCATCGAGTCGATGCTCGTACCGATGTTGCTGATGATCGTGCCGCTCTATTTCTTGCTGATCCGCCCCGAACAGAAGCGGCGCAAGGAGACGGAAGCGCTGCTCAAGTCGATCGCGAAGGGAGACCGCGTCGTGACCGTCGGTGGAATTCGCGGCACGGTGATCGGCGTGACGGATGACGTGCTCACGCTCGAAATCGGCAAAGGCGGCAGTGTGAAGGTCGAAGTCGAGCGCGCGCGCGTCGAGCGCAAGCTCGATGCCGCGAAGGGAGACGCGAAGTGAGGCTGCGGACGAAGTGGATCCTGATTGGGCTGCTCGCGCTCGTCAGTGGGTGGCTCGCCGCCGCGAACTTCATTCCCGAGAAGCAGCGCGAGGCGTCGGCGTTCTGGCCCGATCAGGTGATGCGCCTCGGCCTCGACCTGCGCGGCGGCATCCACATCGTGATCGGACCCGACCTCGACGTCGCGATCGAGCAGGAGCTCGCGGCGATCAAGAGCCAGCTCGAGACGCGGCTCACCGACGATGGCGTCACGGGCGTGCTGTTCGTCGTCGAGCCGCGGCAGCTGCTCGTGAAGCCGACCACCGCGCCGGATCACGACGCCGTCCAGAAGGTGCTCGACGAGTACGACACGGTCGAGGTCGCGGACGTCGGCGACTACGACCTCGCGGTGACGCTCACCAGCGACTGGGTCAAGGAAGTGCGCGAGCGCGCGATGTTGCAGTCGCTCGAGGTGTTACGGCGCCGCATCGACGATCCTGAGACCGGCATCCCGGAATCCGTCGTCACGCGCCAGGGCGACGACCGCATCCTGGTGCAGATCCCGGGCATGTCGCGCGTGCCCGACATCTTCCGACAGACCGGCCACCTGGAATTCAAGATCGTGCAGGACGCCGCGCTGACCGAGGAGCTGTTACGGGCGAACCACGCGAGTGGCTTGCCCGAGGGCACGACGATCGTGCCGCAAACCGAAAAAGCCACGGACAAGGTGCTGGGCGTGTACCTCGTGACGATCGCCGCCGACATGCGGGGCGACCAGCTCGAGGATGCGCGCGTCACCTTCGATCCGACGCGCAATGAGCGGCAGGTGAGCTTCACCTGGACCGCGGACGGCGGCCGGCAGTTCGGCGCGCTCACCGAGAAGAACATCGGGCGCCCGCTCGCGATCGTGATCGACGGCAACGTGGTCAGCGCGCCGAACATTCAGTCGCGCATCAGCCGTCAGGGCGTGATCACGGGCAACTTCAGCGCGGACGAGGCGAGAGACCTCGCGGTGGTGCTGCGCAGCGGCGCGCTGCCAATCCCGACGCGCATCGAGGAAGAGCGCACGATCGGGCCCGCGCTCGGCGCCGACTCGATCCGCAGCGGCGTGCAGGCCTCGCTGCTCGGCCTCGCGCTCGGCGTGCTGTTCCTGGTCGTCTACTACCGCGTGTCGGGCCTCTACGCGTCCGCCGCGCTCGCCCTCAACATGATCCTCGTGGTGGCGGTGATGAGCATCGCGAACGGCACGCTCACGCTACCCGGCATCGCGGGTCTCGTGCTCACGATCGCGACCGCGGTCGACGGCAACGTGATCGTGTTCGAGCGCATCCGCGAAGAGCTGCGCTCTGGCCGCACACCGCGCGCGGCGATCGGCGCTGGCTTCGACAAGGCGCTCTGGACGATTCTCGACGCGAACATCACCAACATGATCGCGGGCGTCGTGCTGTACGCGTACGGCACCGGCCCGATCAAGGGCTTTGCAGTGACGCTGCTCGTCGGCATCGTCACGAGCGTGTTCTCGGTGCTGGTCGTGACGCGAGCGCTCTACCAGTGGAAACCGGGCAACGAGCCGGTCAGCCAGCTGTCGATCTGATCGCCGCGGACTAGGAGCTCACTGTGTCTTTCGAGATCATCAAGCCCGGCACGAAGATCGACTTCCTCAGTCAGTGGAAGCTCTGGGTCGGATTGTCGATCGCGCTCATCGTGTTGGGGATCGTCTGCGCGCTGCCGATCGTGCGCGGCGTGCACTTCGGCGTGGATTTCGCGGGCGGCGCCGAGATGCACGTGCGCTTCGACGGCGGCACCAGCGACGGCGCGATCCGCAAGGCGCTCGATCCCCTCGCGCTCGACAGCCTGCAAGTGGTGAAGTTCGGCAGCGAGCGCGACTACCTCGTGCGCTTCCAGGGCGAGCGCGCGATCGCGGGCTCGGGCGCCAGCGCCAGCGTCGTGAACGAGAAGACGGACCGCGTGCTGGCGGTACAAGGCGCGCTCGAGCGCTCGGTAGGCGCGCTCTCGGTGGAACGCGTCGAATTCGTCGGCCCGAAGGTCGGCGAGGAATTGCGCGACAAAGGCCTGCTCTCGATGGCAATCGCGTTCTTGTTGATTCTCGGCTACGTCGCGTTCCGGTTTTCGATCAGCTTCGCGCCCGGCGCGGTGATCGCGCTGATTCACGACGTGCTCGTGACGGCGAGCATCTGGGTGATTCTCGGCCTCGAGTTCGACCTCAACGTGCTGGCCGCGCTGCTCGCGATCATCGGCTACAGCCTGAACGACACGATCATCATCTACGACCGCGTGCGCGAAAACATGGAGCTGCACACCGGCGTCGAGATCAAGCAAGTGCTGAACGACTCGGTGAATCAGACGCTCTCGCGCACGGCGCTGACCGCGCTGATCTCCCTCGGCGCGGTGCTCTCGCTGCTGATCGCAGGCGGCCCCGCGATCAGCGGCTTCGCGGGTGCGATGACGATCGGCACCGTGGTCGGCACGTACTCGACCATCTTCATCGCTGCGCCGCTCGTGATGTGGCTCGAGCGCCGCCGCGTCGCGAACGCGGGCGGGCCGCCCAAGAAACCGACGAAGCGTTAGGGAGCGAGCGCCTCGGGGCGCGAAGCTCAGGCGTCGCTGGCTGAGAACGAGACCTTCGCCGGCGCGGGCGTCTTGCTCATCTCGATCGAGCCATTCAGCACGGCGCCTTCGTGGACGATCAGGCGCGGCGTCTTTACGTCGCCATGAACCACGCCGGTGGCCTGCACCTCGAGGCGCTCGGCGGCGATGATGTTGCCCGTCACCTGGCCGATCACGACCACCAGCTTGGCGTGGATCTCGGCGCGCACGCGGCCCTCGGGGCCGATCGTGAACTGGTTGTTCGGCAGATCGACGCGGCCCTCGACCGTGCCCTCGACCTGAATGTCCTCGTCGCCCGTCAGGTCGCCCTTGATCGTGATCGACTTACCGATGTTGGCCATGGATTCCCTTTGGATGCGCGCCGCTTCGGCGGGTCGAAAGAACGACGACTCCGAGGACGGTGCTGTTGCGATGCCCCGCGGAGCGCTCGCGGGCCGCGCGCCGAACTGCGGCGACGGGCTCGAGGATTCTCCGTCGCGCGGGGACTTGCCGAAAAGGCTCACGAGGATTCTCCGGTCAGCGAACGGTCACAAGCTAACCGCCGCGAATGTGACGCGCGACGCGATTTCGCTCGGTGCGCGGCGTCACGAACTCCGGTTTCGTTGCGAACTCACGCTCACTCGACGCGCAGACGCTTGACGCCCTCGACCGCGATGCCGCGATCCTCGAGCAGCGTGCCCTGCGCGCGATCGAGCGCGACGACCGAGCCGTGATAGACGCGCAGCGCGGCGATCTTCTGGCTCGCGGCCTCGACCAAGACCTCTTCGCGCTGCAATACGTCGAACGGCGTCGATTCGCCGTGCTCGAGCCGGATCTGCTCGGCGCGCAGCTGCTCAGCCGCCGCGATCCGGCGCCGCTCCGCGGCCTCGATGCCCTGGATCGCGCTCAGCAGATTCCGCGACGCGTTGCGCACCTCGGCGACGATCGCCTGGCGCTGCCGGTCGACGAAGGTCTCCGCCTTGTGCAGCTCGATCTCGCCGATCCGCACGTTCGAGCGCGCGCTGGTGTTGCCGATCGGAATCGAGAGCCGCGCGCCGGCCATCCAGGTGCGGCTGTCTTCGCCTTGGAAGAGTTGGTCGTGGGTGTCGCCGTATTCATCCGGCACGCCCACCGGAGCCGGAATCACGGTCGTGCCGAAGCTGATCGCCTGCCCGACGCCTGAGAGGCCGTGCGTGCCGTAGCTCGCAACCACGTCGAGCTGCGGCAGGCGCTGATTCTTCGCGAACTTCAGCCGGATGCGCTGGCCCTCGAGCTGCTGTTCGGCGGCGATCAGCTCGGGCCGGTTGGCGAGGGCCTTCTCGGTCGCCACCGTCGGGTCGACTTCGAGCTTCTCAAAGTTCTCCGGAGAGTCGGCGACGACGATCTCGAGCGACGATGTCGGCGTGAGCGCCGGTCCGTAAACGAGGTCGATCAGGTTGTCCTGCGCGAAGCGGTAGATGTTCTCGGATCGGATCAGCTGAAACTCACGCTGGGCGACGCCGGCCTCCGATTCGGTGACCTCCACCTTCGAGACGACGCCGACCTGGAACTGCGCCTGCGTCTGCCTCAAGAGCGCGCGCGCCGTCTCGAGGCTCTTCTTCGCGACCTCACGCTCGAGGCTCGCTGCGGCGAGGTTCCAGTAGGCGTCCTCCGTGCCGCGCACGACGTCCATCAGCCGGCCGCGGAATTCCTCGTTCGCGATCGTGGTGTTTTTCCCGGCCAGGCGCACTTGAACCCACGGCTGACCGAACAGGAATCCCTTCAGCAGCGGCGCGGTGACCGCGAATGTCAGGTTTGCGCGGTATTCGGGATTGAGACTCGCGATCGTCGAGCTCGTCTCGTTCCGCGAGCCGCTGTAGCCGAAGTCATACTGCCAGCCGACGAGCGGGAGGACACCGGTAACGCCCGTTGCGCCGGTGGTCTCCTTCTCGGTCAAGAAGCCGAAGCCCTGGAAGACCCCCGCGACCGGCAGGCTGCTGTCCCGATGATCGACCGTGCCGTAGAAGACGGGCTCGTATTGACCCCAGAGGGCGCGCTCCTGGTAGCGCGCAATGGCCGGGTCGTAGCGGAACAGCTCGACGTCCGTGTTGCGCTCGAGCGCGTGGGCGATCGCGTCGCGCAGCGTGAGCGGGAGCTCGCCAGTCGAGGGCGGGGCGCCCGTCGAGTCGCTCGCGGGCGGGGCCGCAGCGGGGGGCTCGGTCGTGGCCGGATCGCTCGGCACGGCCTCGTCCTGACCGAACGCGGGCGCGGCGAAGGAAATCCCGAGCCCGAACGCGCAGGCCCACAAACAAGCTGATCGCATCGCAATTTCCCCCGGGCGAGCTTCGTTCTCTGGCGCGTCGGCGCACGGTAGCCGCGCGTTCCGCGTTTCGCGCTGGCTTGATCGCGGTTGCGGGCAGTTCCTATCGTGCGCCCGATGACGGTCGCCGCACTCCTGCTCGGCGCCGGAAGTGGCTCGCGGCTGCGCGAGAGCTTCACGGCCGATGCTGCGCGCAACGCGCTGCCCGCGAAGGCGTTGGTGCGCCTCGCAGGCAAGACGCTGCTCGCGCGCTCGATCGAAGCACTGCTCGCTTCCGGCGCCTGCGACCTCGTGCAGCCTGTGCTGCCCGCAGCCGAGCTCGCGCGCTGGCCCGAGATCGCCCGCGAGCTCGTCGATGCGCGCCGCGTTGCCGTGCCCGTCGCCGGCGGCGCTACGCGGCAGGCGTCTGCGCGCGCGGGGCTCGCCGCGCTGCCTGCGGGCGTCACGCACGTTGCCGTGCACGATGCTGCGCGCCCGCTCGTCGCTCCTGCGGACGTCGCGCGCGTGATCGCAGCCGCGCGCGCGCACGGCGCGGCGTTGCTGGCGGCGCCGCTCCGCGACACGATCCACCGGGTGGCGAATGGCGCGATCGCCGCAACGCCCGCGCGCGACGAGCATGTCGCCGCACAGACGCCCCAGGTGTTTCGCGTCGACTGGTTGCGCGAGGCGCTCGACAACGCGGAACGGGACGGCATCGTCGCGACCGATGATGCGGCGCTGGTGGCGCGGCTCGGCAGGAGTGTGCGCGTGGTGCTCGGGAGCCCTGACAACTTGAAGATTACGACCGCCGCGGATCTCCTCGTCGCAGAGCGCATACTCGCGGAGCGCGCATGAAGCGCGCGCGCATCGGCCACGGCTTCGACGCGCATCAGCTCGCCGAGGGCTACGAGCTCGTGCTCGGCGGCGTGCAGATCCCGTACGCGCGCGGGCTCGCGGGCCACTCGGACGGCGACGTGCTGCTGCACGCGATCGCGAGCGCACTGCTCGGCGCGCTCGGTCTCGGCGACCTGGGAGCACACTTTCCTTCCTCGGACCCGCGCTGGAGCGGTGTCGCGAGCGCCGAGTTCGTGCGCCACGCGCTCGCCCTCGCGCGCGAGCGTGGCTACGCGCTCGGCAACCTCGACGCCACCGTGATCGCCGAGCGCCCGCGCCTCGCGCCTCATCAAGCCGCCATGCGCGGGAACGTCGCCGAGCTGCTTGGCGCGAGCGAAGCCGATGTGAACCTGAAGCTGACGAGCACCGACTCGCTCGGCGCGATCGGGCGCGGGGAGGGCATCGCCGCACACGCGGTCGTGCTGCTCGTGCCGGCGGATGCCGCGTGAGCGCGACGGGCCTGCGGCTCTTCAACTCGCTCTCGCGGCAGAAGGAGGCGTTCGCGCCGCTCGAGCCCGGCCACGCGCGCGTCTACTCGTGCGGGCCGACGGTCTATTCCGCGCAGCACATCGGCAACATGCGCGCCTACCTTTTCGCCGACTTGTTGGGGCGCGCGCTGCGCTTGGAGGGATTGCGGCTCACGCACGTCGTCAACATCACGGACGTCGGGCACTTGACCGACGACGCGGACGCTGGCGAAGACAAGATGGAAGCGGCGGCGCGCAAGAGCGGGCGGCGCGCGTCCGAGCTCGCCGCCGAGTACACGGCGCAGTGGCTGAACGATCGTCGTCGCCTGAACTGCGTCGACCCGGACGTGCTGTGCAAGGCGAGCGAACACGTCGGCGAGCAGATCGAGATGATCCGCACGCTCGAGGCGAAGGGCGTCAGCTACCGCATCGACGACGGAATCTATTACGACGTCTCGAAGTTCCCGCGCTACGCGGAGCTGGCGCAGCTCGACCTGGCGGGGCAGCACGGCGCGAGTCGCATCGCCGACGTGCCGGGCAAGCGCAACGCGGCGGATTTCGCGCTCTGGAAGTTCGCGGCGGCGGGCGTGAAGCGGCAGCAAGAATGGGATTCGCCGTGGGGCCGTGGCTTCCCCGGCTGGCACATCGAGTGCTCGGCGATGAGCACGAAATACCTGGGCGCGACGTTCGACATCCACACGGGCGGCGTCGATCACCTGCCCGTACATCACACCAACGAGCTGGCGCAGAGCGAGGTTGCGCTGGGTGTGCATCCGTGGGTGTCGATCTGGATGCACTGCGAGTTCCTGGACCTCCAGGGCGAGAAGATGGGGAAGTCGAAGGGGAACGCGTATTTGCTTCAGGACCTAATCGATCGGGGCAGCCTGCCGCTCGCGTTCCGCTTCTTCTTTCTGCAGGCGCACTATCGCAAGCAGCAGAGCTTCAGCGACGACGCGATCAGCGCCGCCGACCGCGGCTACCGCCGGATGCTCGCGAGCACCGCCGCTGCGCGCGCGGCGACGGGCGCTGCCGAGGCTGCGCGCATCGCGCCTTGGCGCGAGCGTTTCCGCGAAGCGGTGCGCGACGATCTGAACGCGCCGCGCGCGCTCGCCGAGACGATCGACCTGCTGCGCGCGCCAGAGCTGACGCCCGCCGACCAGCGCGCGCTGCTCGCGGAGTTCGACGCGTGGCTCGGCCTCGATCTGCTCACGGCTGAGGCTCCCGCCGATGCGAGCGAGAGCGACCCGCGCATCGACGCGCTGATCGCCGAGCGCCAGGCCGCCCGCGCCCGCAAGGATTTCGCGGCCAGCGACCGCATCCGGGATCAGCTCGCGGCCGAGAACGTGACGATCCTCGACACGCCGCAAGGCCCGAGGTGGAAACGGGCGCCGCGTTAGCGAGTAGGGCCGAGCGGCGATCCCCCGCGAGTCGGCCTACGTTCGGACGCACTGTCCGAACCGCCACGGTCGGAACCCGAGGAACCCCCATGAGTGCAGCCAACGCCCCGTACACCCTCATTTCGGCCGACACCCACGCGGGCGCCAGCGTCGAGGGCTACAAGAAATATCTCGACGCGAAACACCAGGCGATCTTCGACGAGTGGCGCGGCGGCTATCGCAACCCGCAGAAGACGCACATCGGCTCGAAGAAACACAAGAATTGGGACGACGCCGAGCGCATGCGCGACCTCGAGTCCGAGGGCGTCGTCGGCGAGATCATTTTCCCGAACACCGTGCCGCCGTTCTTCAAGACGAGCGTGCTGATCTGTGGCAACCCGCAGCCCGAGGATTATGCGCTGCGCCTGCAGGGCATTCGCGCCCACAATCGCTGGCTCGCCGAGTGGTGCCAGGAGTTCCCCGAGCAGCGCGCGGGCATCGGCATCGTCTACTTGAACAGCATCGACGACGCGATCGAGGACGTGAAGTGGATCGCGAAGAACGGTCTGCGCGGCGGCATTCTGCTGCCGCACGTGCCGCCGGATTGTTCGCACATCGCGCCGCTCTACTCGCCCGACATGGATCGCTTCTGGGCGGTCTGCCAGGACCTCGACGTGGTGCTGAACCATCACGGCGGCACGGGCTCACCGGACTACGGCCCGTGGAAGATCTCGCTGCCGATCCGTCTGCTCGAGACGGGCTTCTATTCGACGCGCAGCTATCCCCACATGTTGATGAGCGGCGTGTTCGAGCGCTTCCCGAGACTGAAGTACATCGTCACCGAATCCGGCTGCGCGTGGGTGCCGCAGACGCTGAAGAACCTCGACGCGATCTGGGAGCGCGTGAAGAGCGGCGCCGTCGGCGAGTTCCAGTTCGCGGATGGCGCCATGCCGCCGCATCCTCCGAGCCACTACGCAAAGCTCAACTGTTACTACGGTGCGTCGTCCCCCTCGCGCGGCGAGTTGGCGGGCCGCCACGAGATCGGCCTCGATCACATTCTGTGGGGCAACGACTACCCGCACTACGAGGGAACCTTCCCGCACAACCGCAAGACGCTGCGCCACACGATGCACGATCTGCCGGATCACGAGCGTCGCCTGATCCTCGGCGAGAACGCCGCGAAGCTCTACAAGTTCGACCTCGCGAAGCTGCGGCCGATCGCGCTGCGCTGCGGGCCGACGCCCGAGGAGCTCTCGCTGCCGCTCGGCCCGGCGGAGATTCCGCAGCAAACGCACACCAACGCGTTCCGCTAGCACCGGGCGGGGCGGGCGCCGTCGCGTTCGCTGCTGACGGATTCGGGCGCGCGGCTGGCTAACCTGAGCCGCCATGACCGACCGCTTCAAGCTCGTCTCCGATTTCACCCCGCAGGGCGATCAGCCGCGCGCGATCGCCGAGTTGGTCGACGGCATCCAGCGCGGCGCGCAGCACCAAACGCTGCTCGGCGTCACCGGCAGCGGCAAGTCGTTCACGATGGCGTGCGTGGTCGAAGCGGTGAACCGGCCGACACTGGTGATGGCGCCCAACAAGACG
>JANNKN010000731.1:0-2488 GCA_031396315.1 Deltaproteobacteria bacterium | reverse complement strand
GCGCTGCTTTCGGGCGTTGCGCTGCACCGAGTTCGGGGCCGGCCTGTGCTTGATTTCGGCTCCGCGGCCCCCGGCCCCGCCGCGGCTGCTCGTGCTCGTGGATGTCGTGCTCGGCGTGAACGCGGCACATTATTTGGGGAGGGGCGCGGATCGGCGCGGCTTTGAGCCGCGCCTCCCGCGCGCTTCGCGTTTGCGGGGTCGGGTGCGCGGCGCTTCGCGCGCGCGGAATGCGCGGTGCCGTGCGCGGCGCTGCTAGCGTGCGGTTCATGCGTGCGATCGTGATTTCGAAGCCGGGCGATGAGTCGGTGTTGCAGTTGGGCGAGGCGCCGGCGCCGGGGCTTGGGCCTGATGATTTGCGGATTCGCGTTGCGGCTTGCGCGGTGAATCGCGCGGATTTGATGCAGCGCCAGGGCTTGTATCCGCCGCCGCCGGGCGCGTCGTCGATTCTCGGGCTCGAGTGCGCGGGAACGATTATGGAGCTCGGCGCCAATGTCCGCGGGTTTGCGGTGGGTGAGCGCGTGATGGCGTTGCTCGCGGGGGGCGGATACGCGGAAGAAGTTGTCGTGCACGCGGGCTCGGCGATGAAGGTGCCGAGTGCGCTCTCGTTCGAGGAGGCCGCTGCGATTCCCGAAGTCTTTCTCACGGTCTTCCTGAATGTGTTTCAGCTCGCGCAGCTTCCGGACGGCGGCGCGCTGCTCGTTCACGGCGGCGGCAGCGGGATCGGCACCGCGGCGATCCAGCTCGCGAAGCGCGCCGGCGCAACGGTGATCGTGACCGCGGGCAGCGACGCGAAGTGCGCGCAGTGCCTCGAGCTCGGCGCCGATGTGGCGGTGAACTACCGCAGCGCGAAGTTCGTGGACGCGGCGAAGCAGGCGACGAACGGGCGCGGCGTCGATGTGGTGCTCGATTCGATCGGCGCGGCCTATCTGGAGGACAACCTCGGGTCGCTCGCGCTCGGCGGGAGGCTCGTGTTGATCGGCCTGATGGGTGGTGCGAAGGCCGAGATCAACCTCGGCGCGCTGTTGCTGCGGCGGCTCAGCCTAATCGGCTCGACGCTGCGCGCGCGTCCCGTAGAGGAGAAGGCCGCGATCGTGCGCGGCTTCGTCGCGCGCTTCGGCGACGACCTCGCCGCGGGCCGCATTCGCGCCGTCGTCGATCGCGTGCTCCCGCTCGCGCAGGCCGCCGACGCGCACCGCGCGATCAAGGCCAGCGAGCACTTCGGGAAGATCGTGCTGACGCCGTAGCTCTGCGTCGTGCCGCGTGGCCTTTCTCCGCGCACTGCGTCCGCTACGGTGCGCGCCTCATTTTCTCAGGGAGCCTCGACTCATGGCCGTTGAACGCACGCTATCGATCGTGAAACCGGACGCCGTCAAGAAGGGCGCGACTGGCGAAATCCTCCGCCGCTTCGAGGCCGCGGGGCTCACGATTCTCGCGGTGAAGAAAGTGCAGCTGACCGAGCCCCTCGCACGCGGCTTCTACGCGGTGCACAAGGCACGCCCGTTCTACGGCGATCTCGTGAAGTTCATGACGAGCGGGCCGGTCGTGATCAGCGCGCTCGAGGGCGAGGATGCGATCCAGAAGAACCGCGACCTGATGGGTCCGACGGATTCGAAGAAGGCGCCGAAGGGCACGATCCGCGGCGACTTCGGCACCGACATCGAAGCGAACGCGGCGCACGGCTCCGACGCGCCGGCGACCGCAAGGATCGAGATTGCGTACTTCTTCAACGCCGGCGAGATCGTCGGGCCGAGCGAGGCGATCTAGGCGCGCAACCGGCAACGGCAGCGCAGCTCTGGGGCTCGGCTCAGGCGTAGGCCTTCATCAGCAGCAAGAGCACGAAGAAGTATCCGAGTGTGAGCCACAGGTTCCCGCTCTTCAGTGCCTTCGAGACCGCCGCCGACATCGCCTAGCCACTCCTCGCATTGCGCGTGAGAACGTTTCGTTCCGAACGCGTACAACTTGAGATCGTTCGTTGCGCAATTCTTCGCCGTGACGGAAATCACGCGCGAGGCGCAAAGGGCGGAATGATTGGGGTCGCGGAGCTCAGCTTCCGCTGAACTTCGGCGCCCGCTTCTCGCGGACTGCCGCCAGTCCCTCGAGCAGATCGGCGCTCTCGTAACAAAGCGCCTGCTCTGCGGCTTCCTGGTCGAGCTGTGTCCCGATGTCCGCGCTGGGGCTCAGCGCGAGCGAACGCTTCGCGCCGCGCACGGCGGCCGGCGCCGCGCTGGCGATCTCGGCCGCGAGCGCGAGTGCGGCGGGCAGAGTTTCCTCGCGCGGCAGCGCGCGGTTCGCGAGGCCGATGCGTGCGGCTTCGTCGCCGTCGAGGATGCGGCCCGTATAGATCAGCTCGGCGGCGTGGGCGCTTCCGATGATGCGTGGGAGCGTCCAGGTCGCAGCCATCCCCGGATGGATGCCGAGCTTCGTGAAGTTGAGGCCGAGCTTCGCCTCGCGCGCGACGATGCGCAGATCGCAGGCAAGCGCGACGCAC
>JANNKN010000721.1:0-2194 GCA_031396315.1 Deltaproteobacteria bacterium | reverse complement strand
TGATTTTGCAGCGCCGGCAAACGTCGCGAGTTGATCGCAGAGCGGATCCGTAGACCGGATGGCGCTTGAGCAGCCTACGAGCGCCGCTAGGGCCGCTACACGACTGAGGCGCATAGCCATCGCGGAGAGCATTTCTTCGTGCCGCCCAACGGCCCGGCAATAAGCTGCCGGCCGCCCGTGAAGCTACCACGTGTGCTCCGGAGGCCGGGCGCGCGACGACCCCCGACCGCCCGGCCGACGGCCGCTGCTACTGCAAACCTGTGAGCGGCGGCCGGTCAGCTTCATTGCCTTGCTGGGCGGCGTCTTCGAATGAGCCAAGTCGCTCGAGCGATCGATAACCCAGCCACGCGAGAAGAACGTAGAGGTAGCCGACGGGCAAAACATAGATTGCGTAAACCGCGCTGAGGAAAGGGATAGCGAGCAGGTCGCGGAGTGCAGTCGACGGCTTAACAACCTGGCCGGATGCGAAGAGAGCGACGCCGAATAAGGGGACGTAGATGAGTGGAGCCCAGCGAGCAAGGCGCCAATGCGCCTCGGGCGACTTGCTGCGGAGGAGGTAGAGCGACAGGCCAGCAGCTCCCGCGTACGGAATGCCGCCGATCAGCACCGACATGACGAGCACTCCAAGGATGCCTTGGAGAAAATCGTCGACAACGGCGCCGGAAGAGAGCAACGGGAGCGCGGCGAGTGGAAGCAAGGGAAAAACAGCGGCGAGCCGGAGATAGGTAACTCGCTTCATTCTGCGTCTCTACGCCGCCCAACAGTTATTGGACCGACATCCTCTCCCCCGAAACGCAGCGACGCAAGGCTGCGGAGCGACGTCCGCGGGCGTTCGGGTGCGCTTTGACCGCGTCTTGCAGTGATCGCTCGCAGCGGTTTTCTCTGCAGCGTTTCGGAGGAAAGGCTGCGGGAGAGCGGGGGGGGCGTAGGCTCGTGGCGCTCACCCCGGAGAGCCGCGAGCCGTCCCGTCCCTTCGCGGCGAGGTTGCACGATGGAACGGGGGGCTGGCGCGCCGCCGCGCCTTCTCGATCGCGTGCGCGATCGGCTTCGTCTCTTGCACCGCAGCCCGCGCACGGAGCGCAGCTACGTCGATTGGATTCGTAGGTTCATCCTCTTTCACGGGAGGAAGCACCCGTCCGAGCTTGGCGGCGAGGCGGTCACTGCCTTTCTCACGCACCTCGCGGTGCACGAGAGTGTCTCCGCGTCTACGCAGAACCAGGCGCTGAACGCGCTGGCCTTCCTGTATCGCGAGGTGCTCGGGCAAGAGCTGGGCGATCTCTCTCGCGCGGTGCGCGCGCGCACGCCACAGCGCCTCCCCGTGGTGCTCACGCGCGACGAGGTGCGCGCGCTGCTCGCTCGGCTCGCGGGTGTCGAGTGGCTGGTCGCGGCGCTCCTCTATGGCGCGCGCCTTCGCCTCCTCGAAGCGCTCACGTTGCGCGTGAAGGACGTGGACTTCGATCGCCGAGGGCTACGCCTGCGCCGCGCGAAGGGAGACAAGGATCGGCTCGCGCCGCTGCCCGAATCCGTATGCGCCGCTTCGCGAAACACCTCGTGCAGGTGCGCAGGCTGCACACGCGCGATCTCGCGGTGGGCTTCGGTGCGGTCGCGCCTCCCGGAGCGTTGGCTGTGAAGTACCCGAGCGCTCCGCGTGAGTGGGCCTGGCGATAAATCTTTCCGGCGACGCGGCGTTACTTCGATCCAGTGGCGCGCACGGAGCGCCGCAATCACCTCCACGAGACGGTGATTCAGCGCGCAGTGAAGAGTGCCGTCGCGGGCCGCTGGCATCGCAAGGCGCGCGAGCTGTCACACGCTGCGCCACAGCCTTACGACGCACTTGCTCGAAGCGGGCACAGACATCCGCACGCTCCAAGAGCTGCTCGGGCACGCGAACGTCTCGACGACGATAATCTACACGCTCGTGCTGAGCCGCGGCGCTGCGGGCGTGCGGAGCCCCCTCGACTTCTCGCCGTGAGGTCACGCCGTCGGCGGTACCCACGCGCGATTCGGGCGCTCCACCTTGTAGAGCTTCGCCGCGTTTTCCCAGAGCAGCTTGTTACGCACGCGCTCCGGCTGATTGCGCAGCCCCGCGTCGATGATCCTGAGGTAGCCGTGGATCGTGACGAGACTTGGCACCCCGTGGCCCACCGCCGCCCAGGCGTAGCCGTGCTCGCTGCCGATGCCGTGCACGACATCG
>JANNKN010000621.1:0-8646 GCA_031396315.1 Deltaproteobacteria bacterium | reverse complement strand
CGCTTCGACAACCGCGTCGCCATCGTCACTGGCGCCGGCAATGGCCTGGGCCGCGCGCATGCGCTGCTGCTGGCCAGCCGGGGCGCCAAGGTGGTGGTCAACGATCCGGGTGGCGCGCGCGACGGCAAGGGCGGCGACCATGCCGCCGCCGACAAGGTCGTGGCCGAGATCAAGGCGGCGGGTGGCCAGGCGGTCGCCAACTACGACAGCGTCGCCGACAAGGCCGGCGCCATCAACATCGTCAAGACCGCGACCGACGCCTTCGGCACCCTCGACATCGTCGTCAACAACGCCGGCATCCTGCGCGACAAGACATTCCTGAAGCTCTCGCCGCAGGAGCTCGAGATCGTGCTCGACGTGCACCTGAAGGGGGCGTTCTACGTGACGCAGCCCGCCTTCAAGGTGATGAAGGACAACGGTTACGGGCGCATCGTGCTGACCGCGTCGGCGGCGGGCGTGCTCGGCAACTTCGGGCAGACCAATTACGCCGCGGCGAAGATGGGGCTGGTCGGGCTCTCGAACGTGCTCGCGATCGAAGGCGCGAAGAACAACATCAAGAGCAACGTGATCACGCCGATCGCGAACACGCGGCTCACCCAGGAACTCCTCGGGCCGATCGCCGACAAGCTCGCGCCGGAGTGCGTGACGCCACTCGTGCTCTACCTCGTGTCCGAGGGCTGCGAGCTCACCCACGAGATCTTCACCGTGGGAGGAGGACGCTACGCGCGCTTCTTCATTGGCATGAACGACGGCTGGGTGAAGCCGGGCGGCGTGCCGGCGACGGTCGAAGAAATCGCCGCGCACATAGGCGAGATCCGCGACACCACGCACTTCACGATCCCGAACGGCGTCGGCGACGAGCTGCGCGTGACGGCGAAGCTCTTCAAATAACAACTCGCTACTCTCAGGAGCCGCAATGCCGATCAATCCCCAGGAAGCGCTCGCCGCGAAATTCCCAGCCGCCGAAACGAGCTACGAGATCGACGACGTCATCCTCTACCACCTCGGCATCGGCGCCGGCGTGCCGCAGACGGATGCGAACGAGCTCGAGTACACGTACGAGAAGAACCTGAAGGTGCTGCCGAGCTTCGGCGTAATCCCGACCTTCGGCGCGATGGGCGGCTCGCTCTTCAACACGCCCGGGCTCAAGTTCAACCCGACGATGCTGCTGCACGGCGAGCAGGACATCGAGATCCACCGTGCGCTGCCGACGAGCGCGAGGCTCGTCAGCGAATCGCGCATCGCGGGGCTCTACGACAAGGGCAAGGCCGCGCTCGTCGTGTTCGAAGTGAAGACCAGCGAAAAGGGCGGGGCGCCGCTCTTCACGAACCGCTTCTCGCTGTTCCTGCGCGGCGAAGGCGGCTTCGGCGGCGACTCGGGCCCGAAGGTCGGCAACGAGGCACCGCAGCGTGCCGCGGATCTCGTGGTCGAATCGAAGACCCTTCCCCAACAAGCGCTGCTCTACCGTTTATCAGGGGACAAAAACCCGCTCCACGCCGACCCAGGCTTCGCGAAGATGGGCGGCTTCGACGTGCCGATCCTCCACGGCCTCTGCTCGTTCGGGATCGTCTGCAAGGCCGCGGTGGACAAGGCCCTCGGCGGCGACGTCTCGAAGGTGGCGCGTTATCAGGCGCGCTTCGCGGGCGTGTTCTTTCCCGGCGAGACGATGGTGACGTCGGTGTGGAGGGAGCCGGGCGAGCTGCTGCTCGCTTCGACGAGCAAGGAGCGCGGCACGCCGGTGATCTCGAACGCGGCGATTACGCTTCGGAGCTGAGCGCGCAGGCACGCCGCCAGCTGCGTTGCCCTCGCCTCGGCGTATGTTGGAATACGCCGTCGGGTCGCGCGCCTTGCTGGCGACGCGCCTGCACGCTCAGGCGAATGAGCGCGCTAGCAGGGATAGAAGACGTTGAAGCAGTAGCCGCGATAACCGGCGCTGTCGTAACAAGGGAAGACGCCGCTCACGCCGAGGCCTTGGCTCTCCGCTTGCCGCACATTCGCCCATGCGCCTTCCTGCGTCGCGAACGGCCCTTGCCGCTCCGAGCACTCGCTTTGCAGCGGGCGAAGTCTCCCGGGCATCGGGCGGGCCGCTCGCTCGCTCGGCTGCTCGCCGATCGGCGAGGCTGACGGCGCAGACGGCAGGGCACTGATCGCGAGAAAACTCACAACGAGAATTCGGCGCATGGGACCTCCTTGGCTGCGCCCGCCAGGCCGACGGGGCGCGGTGCGGTTGCGGTCAGAGGATGAGGAGTGCGCGGGTGCCGCGGTGTCCACGATTCAGAGGACACGGGCCGCGCAGGTTAGGTGCGCGCGCCTTGCCGGGCCTGATCGGCTCGTTACCGTGCCCGCCGAATCCGTTCGAGGTTGCACAATGTCTGCCAGGGTCTCTCACCGCTAGCTGATCTGGCCCCGCCGCCGTTCCGAAAGCGAGCGCCTGCGCGCTCCGCTCGCCGTGACGGCGTGAGAGACCTCCCGTGCGCCGCATTCGCGGCGCTTCCGAGCAGAACATGTCACGCAGCTTCCGGCGCGATCCGGACGACCCGACCGCGGTCGCCTCGCGCCTCGATTCCGACTCCGACACGTTTCGGTGTCAGCATTGCCGCGCGGAGATCCCCCGCGGAGCCTTCGGCACCGAGCACCGCAATCACTGCCCGTTCTGCCTGTGGAGCGTGCACGTCGACGATCGCCCCGGCGACCGGCGCGCAGCCTGCCGCGGCGGCATGGAGCCGATCGCGGTGTGGGTACGCGACTCCGAGGAGTGGGCGCTCGTGCACCGCTGCGGCACGTGTCACGTGGTGCGCGTGAATCGGATTGCGGGAGATGACAACGAGTATGCGTTGCTGGCGCTCGCTGCGCGGCCGATGGCGTTGCCGCCGTTTCCGGTGACGCGGTTGCGGAGGTGAGGGCTTCCGGATCGAACCGCATCGAATTGGCTTCGCGCCTGAGCACTGTTGCCCCCGGGAGTCTCCGCCTGTCTTGGATTGCAAGCGGAGGCGAAGCTCGAACCCGAGGGGATCATCAAGCAGCTCGTGGCCGGAGTGCTGAGCGCCAGATTCCTCGGCCGACCGGTGCGAGCCATCCACTCCCGAACGAGCACGCCCCGCAGATCGGCAGCCTCCCATCCCACGAGGCTACGCTGCCCGCGTGTCTTCTCCCCCCGTCGCTCTCGCACCCTTCGGCCCCGCCGCGCGCGCGTGGTTCGCCGGCGCGTTCGCGGAGGCGACGCCCGTCCAGCGCGACGGCTGGGCGCGCATCGCGGCGGGCGAGCATGCGCTGCTGCTTGCGCCGACGGGCAGCGGCAAGACGCTCGCTGCGTTCTTCTACGCGATCGATCAGCTAGGGCGCGAAGCGGGCGAGGGCGTGCAGAGTGGCGAGGAGCGAGAGCAGCCAGGCGTTCGCCTTCTCTACATCTCGCCTCTGAAGGCGCTCGTCGCCGACATCGAGCGCAATCTGCGTGCGCCGCTGATCGGCGTCGCGCGCACGGCAGAGCAGCTCGGCACCCCGTTCGCGGCGCCGCGCGTGGCGCTGCGCACCGGCGACACGCCTGCACGCGATCGCCGCGCGCAGTTGCGCGATCCCGCCGAGATTCTCGTAACAACTCCAGAATCGCTCTACCTGATCCTCGGCTCGGCGCAGCGCGAGACGCTGCGCACGGTGCGCTGGATGGTGGTGGACGAGGTGCACGCGCTCGCGGCGACCAAGCGCGGCGCGCACCTCGCGCTCTCGCTCGAGCGCGTGGCGGCGCTGTGCGGTGAGCGCGATCCGCAGCGCATCGGGCTCTCGGCGACGGCGCGGCCGGTGAGCGAAGTTGCGCGCTTCCTAGGCGGTAGCCGCGCAGTCGCGATCGTCGATGCGACGGGCCCGCCGAGGCTCGATCTCACGATCTCGGTGCCGGTGCCGGACATGACGAAGCCGGGGACTGCAGCTCGCGTCGATTTTGCCGTCCGCGCCGCGCCCCGCGAGAGCGAGCTGCACGAGATCGCGCTTCCGGGCCACGACGCGAGCGAGCCCTCCGAGCTGCTCGCAGCATTCAAATCGCGCGCACCCGTCTCAGGCGGCGAAGATGCCGACACGAGCCTGTGGCCCGCGATCTACCCCAAACTGTTGGAGGCGATCCGCGCGCACCGCAGCACGATTCTGTTCGTGAACAGCCGCGGCCTGTGCGAGCGCCTCGCGCGCAGGCTCAACGAGCTCGCCGAGGAAGAGCTCGTGCGCGCGCATCACGGCTCGATCGCCCACGAGCAGCGGCGCAGCATCGAGGAGGATCTCAAGGCCGGGCGCCTGCGCGCGATCGTCGCCACGAGCTCGCTCGAGCTGGGCATCGACATGGGCGCGGTCGATCTCGTGCTGATGGTCGAGTCGCCCGGCGCGGTGTCGCGCGGCCTGCAACGCGTCGGCCGCGCGGGTCATCAGGTGGGCGCGGCGAGCCGCGGGCTGATTTTCCCGAAGCACCGCAATGATTTGCTCGAAGCGACCGTCGTCGCGCGCGGCATGCGGCGCGGCGAGGTCGAGGCGTTGCGCGTGCCACGCTCGCCGCTCGACATCCTCGCCCAACAAGTCGTGGCGATGGCCTCGCTCGATGCCTGGGACGTGGATGCGCTGCACGCGCTGCTGCGCCGCAGCGCGAGCTTCGGCGACCTCTCGCGCGAGCTGCTCGGCTCGGTGCTCGACATGCTCGCGGGCCGCTACCCGAGCGCGGATTTCGCGGAGCTGAAGCCGCGCATCACTTGGGATCGCGAGCGCGACTGCATCGCCGCGCGCCCCGGCGGGAGCAAGATCGCGCTTCTCTCGGGCGGCACGATTCCGGATCGCGGCCTGTATGGCGTGCATCTCGGCGCCGAGGGCCCGCGCATCGGCGAGCTCGACGAGGAGATGGTCCACGAGACGCGCGCGGGCGAGATCATCACGCTCGGCGCGTCGAGCTGGCGCGTTGCCGAGATCACGCGCGATCGCGTGATCGTGAACCCCGCGCCCGGCGAGATGGGGAAGCTGCCGTTCTGGCGCGGCGATGGCCCGGGGCGCCCGCTGGAATTAGGTCGCGCGCTCGGCGCGTTCCTGCGCGAGCTCGAAGCGGAGTGCCGCGCCGGTGCAAGCGCCGCGCGCAGCGAGCCACAGGCGAGCGAAGTCGAATCTGGTAGCGGCGATCTGCACGCGGGGCGCGGGCGCGCCGAGGCGTGGCTCGCCGCGCACTGGGATCTCGACGGCTATGCCGCGCGCAATCTCGTCGATTACGTGCTCGCGCAGCACGAGGCCGTCGGCTCTCTTCCCACCGATCGAGCGATTACGGTCGAGCGCTTCCGCGACGAGCTCGGCGACTGGCGCGTGTGCATTCTCACGCCGTTTGGCGGGCGCGTGCACGGCCCGTGGGCGCTCGCGATCCAGGCGCGGCTCGCGGCCGAGAAGGCGACGGAGGTGCACGCGCTCTGGAACGACGACGGCATCGCGCTGCGCTTCCCGGACGCCGACGAGCCGCCGCCAACTTCGCTGTTCCTGCCGGAGCCCGAGGAGGTGCGCGACCAGATCGTCGAGCAGCTCGATCGCTCGGCGCTGTTCTCCGGCCAGTTCCGCGAGAACGCCGCGCGCGCCTTGTTATTGCCGCGTTGGCGCCCCGGCGGCCGAACGCCGCTCTGGGCCCAGCGCCTGCGCGCGCAGACGTTGCTCTCGATCGCGCGCGGCTTCCCCTCGTTCCCGATCTTGCTCGAGACCTATCGCTCCTGCTTGCAGGACGTGTTCGATCTGCCCGCGCTCGAGGAGCTGCTCGCCCAGGTGCGGCGGCGCGAGGTACGCGTCGACGACGTCGAGACGCGCGCGGCATCGCCGTTCGCGCGCAATCTCGTGTTCGCCTACACGGCGGCGTTTCTCTACGAGTACGACAACCCCGTCGCCGAGCGCCGCGCGCACGCGCTCACGCTCGACCGCGCGATGCTGCGCGAGCTGCTCGGTCACGAGGAGCTCCGCGAGCTGCTCGACCTCGCGGTGGTCGAGGAGGCCGAGGCGGAGCTCACGGGTCGCGCGCCGGAATATCAAGCGCGCGACGCGGAGCAGCTGTTCGACCTGTTACGGCGCCTCGGCGATCTCACGGAGGCGGAGGCCGCGGAGCGCGCGGAGGGCGACGCGCGGGCGTGGCTCGCGACGCTCGAGGCCGAGCGCCGCGCCGTGCGCGTGCGGATCGCGGGCGAAGAGCGCTGGATCGTCGCCCACGAGGCAGGCCTCTATCGCGATGCCTTCGGCGTCTCGCCGCCAGCGGGGTTGCCGGTCGAGTATCTCGAGCCGGCGCCCGATGCGATCGCGAGCGTGGTTGCGCGCTTCGCGCGCCGCCGCGGGCCGTTCGTGACGCTCGATCTCGCGAGCCGTTATGGGCTGCCGCTCGCACAAGCGGAGCTCGCGCTCACGAGCCTCGAGGCGCGCGGCAAGCTCGTCGCCGGCGATTTCAGGCCTGGCGGCAGCGCGCGCGAGTGGTGCGACACCGAGGTGATGCAGCGGCTGCGGCGGCGCTCGCTCGCGCGGCTGCGCGGCGAGGTTGCGCCGGTCGAATCCGAGGCGCTGGTGCGCTTCCTGCCGGAGTGGCAGGGCGTTGGCGCGGGCGGTTCGCTCGCGGACGCGCTCGATCGTCTCGAAGGCATGCCGCTGCCGTGGAGCGAGCTCGAGCGCGCGATCCTGCCGGCGCGCGTTAAGCACTTCGACCCGCGCGCGCTCGACGAGCTGTCGGCACTCGGCGCGATCGTGTGGGTTGGCGCCGGGGCATTAGGGGATCGCGATGGCCGCGTCGCGCTCTACCGCCGCGAGCGCGCGGCTCTGCTCGCCGACGCGCCGCTCGTGCCCGAGACGCTCTCGCCGCTCGCGCAGATGCTGCTCACGCAGCTCGAGGCGCGCGGTGCACTCTTCTTCGGCGAGCTGCTCGCAACTAGCGGCGGAGCCTCCGCGAAGGACGCGCTCGACGCGCTCTTCGAGCTGGTGTGGGCGGGGCTCGCGACCAACGACACGTTTGCGCCGCTGCGAGGGCTGAGTGCGCGCGCGCCAACCCGGCGCGGCGCGCAGCCGGGCGGCGCTGCGGGGCGCTGGTCGAGCGTCGCGCGGCTGCTCGCGACTGCGGGCGGTGCGATCGCCGACACGCAGCGTGCCCACGCGCGCGCGGGCGTGCTGCTCGAGCGCTACGGCGTGCTCGCGCGCGAAGCCTTCGCGCAAGAGCACTGGCGCGGCGGGTTCGGCGGCGTTTACCCGGTGCTGCGCGCGATGGAGGAGGCCGGAAAGGTGCGGCGCGGCCACTTCGTCGCGGGTTATCAGGGCGCGCAGTTCGCCTACGCCGGCGCGGTGGATCGGCTGCGCGCATCGCGGCTCGCGAGCGACACGCGCGCTCCCGGGTCGGAGCTCGTCGTGCTCGCCGCCTGCGATCCCGCGGTTCCCTTCGGCACGTTGCTGCCGTGGCCGACGCCCACATCACCGCTCGCTCGGCCGCGACGCTCGGTGGGCGCGCGCGTCGCGCTCGCGGATGGACGGCTCGTGGCATTCATCGAGCGCGGCGCACGCAAGCTGTGGACGTTTCGCGCGTCGGGCAACGAGGTCGCGCCGGAGCTGGTGGCGCGCGCACTGCGCGCGCTGTTCGCGGATCGCAGCGTGGCGGTGCTGCGGGTCGAGGAGATCGATGGCGCGCCGGCTGCCGAGTCGCCGCTCGCAGAAGCGCTACTGCACGGCGGCTTCCGGCGTGGCTATCGTGGGCTCGAGCTCGAGCGCTCGGCGGCGAGCGCGCCCTAATGCCCGAGGGCGACACGCTCTATCGCGCCGCGCGCTGGCTCGATGCGGAGCTGGCGGGCAGCGCGGTGGATGCGCTCTGGATCCGCGGTCGTGGCGTGCTGCCTGGCGGCGTTGTTACGGAGGCGCGCGCGCTCGGCAAGCACGTGTTGATGGGCATCGCGGCGGCGAAGGGAGAGGCCGCGGTCGCTGGGGAGCCGGCTGCGCGCGCCGACGCCGTGCTCCATTTCCACCTCGGGATGTACGGGAAGATCCGGCGCTACGACCCACCGAACGTGTTCCCGCATGAGACCGCGGCGACTTCCCTCTGGCTCGCGCGCGGCGACACGCGCTGGATCGTGTTTCGCGCGATGACCGCCGAGCTACTTCGCCGTAGCGCGCTCGCTGATCATCCCCAGCTCGCGCGCCTCGGCCCCGACGTGCTCGCGCCGCGGCTCGATCTCGCGGCCGTGGTCGCTCGCGCACGGCGAGCGCACCGGCCCACGATCGCGGACCTGATCGTCGATCAGTCGGTCGCCGCGGGCATCGGCAACCACTGGAAGTGCGAGTCGCTCTTTCACGAACGCATTCACCCGGAGACGCCGCCCGAGCAGCTCATGGACGACCAGCTGCTCGCGCTCTACCGGCGCGCGCGCGAGCTGATTGCCGACTCGATCGCGCGCGGCGGGCGCGACGCGCACTTCCCCGCGCCGCGGGGCGCGCCGCACGGGCGGAGCTGGGTCTACGGCCGCGAGGGCAAGCCGTGCCCGGCCTGCGCCGCGCCGATCCGTGTCGCGCGCATGGGCGACGACGCGCGCGGCGTCTGGTGGTGCGCGCGCTGTCAGCCACTGCCGTGAACGGGGCTCGCGGCTGGCCCGCAGACTCCGCAAGAATGAGGGAAACCGCTCGCGCTTGGCCCTT
>JANNKN010000579.1:0-24028 GCA_031396315.1 Deltaproteobacteria bacterium | reverse complement strand
CGATTTTTTTCTGATTTGGCGAACTTCTGTGGGGTTTCAAAAGAAACGGAACGCTTCGTTGATGGAAGCGACCCAAGTGGAGACCGGCTCGGCGATCACCTGGAAGTACCCGAGCTGCATCCTGCAAGGCGACGATTCGGTGGGCGAGTTCTACTCGGTCGCCCTGACGCGCGGGCGCCAGCAGGCGGACACCGGCACCAAGATGATCCACATCGGGAAGAACACGCGCAGCACGATCGTGTCCAAGGGCATTTCCGCCGGGCGGGGCCAGCAGAGCTACCGCGGGCTCGTGAAGATCGGCCCGAAGGCGACCGGCGCCCGTAATCACTCGCGCTGCGACTCGCTGTTGCTCAGCGACGAATGCGGAGCGCACACCTTTCCGTACATCGAAGTGAAGAACTCGACCGCGACCGTGGAGCACGAGGCGACCACCTCGAAGATCTCCGAGGATCAACTCTTCTACTGCCGCCAGCGCGGCATCTCGGAAGAGGACGCTGTCTCGATGATCGTGAACGGTTTCTGCCGCGAAGTTCTCAGGGAGTTGCCCATGGAGTTCGCGGTGGAGGCGCAGAAGCTGCTCGGCGTTTCGCTCGAAGGCAGCGTGGGCTGAATGATGACCGCTGCGAAGAAGCCGCTGCTAGAGATTCGTGGGCTCGAGGCCCGCGTCGCGGAGAAGCCGATCCTGCGCGGGATCGATCTCGTGATCCGCCCCGGCGAAGTGCACGCGATCATGGGCCCGAACGGCTCGGGCAAGAGCACCCTCGCGGGCGTGCTCTCGGGCCGCCCGAATTTCGAAGTCACCGCGGGCTCGGTGCAGTTCGACGGCCGCGACCTGCTCGCGCTCTCGCCGGAGGAGCGCGCGCGCGAGGGCGTATTCCTCGCGTTCCAGTATCCGGTCGAGATCCCTGGGGTCACCAACAACTACTTCCTCAAGGCCGCGGTGAACGCCGTACGCCAGCATCGCGGGCTCGACACGCTCGACGCGATGGACTTTCTCGCGCTCTCGCGCGAGAAGATGAAAATCGTCGGCATGAAGCCGGAGATGATGTCGCGCGCGGTGAACGAAGGATTTTCCGGCGGCGAGAAGAAACGCAACGAAGTGCTGCAGATGCTGCTGCTCGAACCGCGCCTCGCGATTCTCGATGAGACGGACTCGGGCCTCGACATCGATGCGCTGCGCGTGGTCTCGAGCGGCGTGAACCATCTGCGCAATGAAGACCGCGCGATGCTGGTGATCACGCACTACCAGCGCTTGCTCGACTACATCGTGCCAGATTTCGTGCACGTGCTCTCGGAAGGCCGGATTGCGTACTCGGGCGGCAAGGAACTCGCGCACGAGCTCGAGGCGAAGGGTTACGGCTGGCTCGAGAAGGAGCCGCCGGCCGCCGGAGCCGCGCGGTGAGCGCACACGCCACTGCTTCCGCGCGGCTGCTCGCGCTGTGCGACGCCGTCGCAGCGCGTTCCGACGCGCTCTCGCCGCTGCGCCGCGCCGGCCGCGAGGCGTTCGCGGTTGCGGGGCTGCCCGACACGCACCGCGAGGAGTGGCGCTACACGAGCCTCGCCGCGCTCGCCGCGAACGACTTCGTGCTCGCGAACGCGAACGCGCCGCGCGTCAGTGCGCAGGGCGCGGAGATTCTCTCGCTGCGCGATTCGCCCAGCGCGGCGCCCGCGCTCGGCACTCTCATCGATTTGAAGGAGCACCCGCTCGCCGCGCTCGCGAGCGCGCTGCTCGATGACGGCATCCTGATGCGCGTAGCCGCGAACGCTGCGCTCGAGGCGCCGATCCAGCTCGCGTTCAGCGCGCCTGCCAGCGAGCGCCCGGCGCTCTCGGTCCCGCGCCTGCGCATCGAGGCCGCGCGCGGGAGCCGCGTCTCGGTGGTGCTCGATCACACCTCGGCGACGACGCGCGGCGCGCACTTCACGAACTCGGTGATCGAGGTCGATGTCGCCGCCAACGCCCAAGTCGAGCTCACGCTCGTGCAGCGCGAGAACGACGACGCATTCCACGCCTCGAACACCGCCGTGCGAATCGCACGCGACGCACGCTTCACGAGCCGCGTGATCACGCTCGGCGGGCGCCTCGTGCGCAACGACCTAACGGTCGTGCTCGCCGAAGAAGGCGCCGAGTGCGCGCTCGATGGGCTCTACCTGGGAACGGGCGAGCGCGTCGTCGACAGCCACTCGCTCGTCGATCACGCCGTCCCGCACGGCACGAGCAAGCAGCTCTACAAAGGCGTGCTCGGCGGCACTTCTCGGGGCGTCTTTCGCGGGCGCGTGATCGTGCGGCCCGGCGCGCAGAAGACGAATGCGATGCAGTCGAACCCCAACATCTTGCTCTCGAACGGCGCCGAGATCGACACCAAGCCGCAGCTCGAGATCTGGGCCGACGACGTGAAATGCAGCCACGGCTCGGCGATCGGGCGGCTCGACGAGAATGCGCTCTTCTACCTGCGCTCGCGCGCGATCGGCGAGCGCGAGGCGCGCGCGCTGCTCACGCGAGGCTTCGCCGCGGAGATCTTGGCTGGGCTGCCGAACGACGCGCTCCGCGAAGCGCTCGCCGAGGAGTTCGCGCAGCGCGTCACCGAGGAGTCGAACTCGTGAGTGCCGCAGCCCGCGAGCCCGCGCCGGCGCTCGACATCGCGAAGATTCGCCGCGACTTCCCGGTGTTCGACCGGCCCTCGCGCGGCAAGCGCCTCACTTACCTCGACACCGGCGCGAGCGCGCAGAAGCCGCGCGCCGTGATCGACGCGATCGCCGAGTTCTCCGCGCACTCTTACGCGAACATCCATCGCGGCGTGTACGAGCTCTCGGCGCTCGCGACGCAGCGCTACGAGGCCGCGCGCGAGCGCGTGCGCAGCTTCCTGAACGCCGCGGAAGCGCGCGAGATCATCTTCGTCCGTAACACCACCGAGGCGATCAACCTGGTCGCCGCGAGTTTTGGCCGCGCGAACGTGGGCGCGGGCGACGAGGTGCTCATCACCGAGATGGAGCACCACGCGAACATCGTGCCATGGCAGGTGTTGTGCCGAGAGCGGGGCGCGAAGCTGCGCGTCGCGCCGATCCTCGAGGATGGTGCGCTCGACATGGCCGCCTTCGAGCTTGCGCTCAGCGAGCGCACCAAGCTCGTCGCGGTCGCGCACGCGAGCAACGTGCTCGGCACGCTGAACCCCGTGGCGCGTATCGTCGAGCTCGCCCACGCGCGCGGTGCGCTCGTGCTCGTCGATGGAGCGCAGGCCGTTCCCCGCTTTCCCGTGGACGTGCGCGCGCTCGGCTGCGACTTCTACGCATTCTCGGGACACAAGGCCTACGGCCCGAGCGGCGCGAGCGCACTCTACGGCCGCGCGAGCGTGCTGGAAGAGATGCCGCCGTATCAAACTGGCGGCGGCATGATCGCGAGCGTCACGTTCGCGAAGACGACTTTCGCGGCGATCCCCGAGCGCTTCGAAGCCGGCACGCCCGCGATCGCCGAGGTCGTTGGGCTCGGCGTCGCACTCGATTACCTCGACGCGATCGGCCTCGACGCGATCGATCGCCACGAAGCGGACTTGCTCGGGTACGGCACCGAGCTCCTGAGCACGATTCCGCAGCTGCGCCTGATCGGGACCGCGCGCGAGAAGATCGGCGTGCTCTCGTTCGTCGTGGACGGGGTTCATCCGCACGACCTCGGCACGATCCTCGACGCTGAAGGTGTCGCGATTCGCGCGGGCCACCACTGCGCGCAGCCGCTGCACGAGCGCTTCGGCATCACCGCCAGCGCACGCGCTTCGCTCGGCCTCTACAACGACCGCGAAGATCTCGATCGCCTCGCCGCCGCCGTGCGCAAGGCGATCGCGGTGTTCTCGTGAACGACGGACACCCGCGATGAGCGAGCTGCGCGAGCTTTATCAGACGACGATCCTCGACCACAACAAGTCGCCGCAGAACTTCCGCGTGCCCGCCGGCGCGAACCGTCACGCGGACGGCCACAACCCGCTGTGCGGCGACAAGGTCACCGTGCACCTGCGAGTCGAGGATGGCGCCGTGCGCGATGTCGGCTTCCAGGGCTCGGGCTGCGCGATCTCGACGGCATCGGCGTCCCTGATGACTCAGGCCGTGAAGGGCAAGCCGGTCGCCGAAGTGATCCGACTCTTCGAAGTGTTTCACGCGTTGCTCACGACCGGCGGCGACGCTCGAGAAGATCTGGGCAAGCTCGCGGTGTTCGCGGGCGTGCGCGAATACCCGATGCGGGTCAAGTGCGCGACGCTCGCGTGGCACACGCTGCGCACCGCGCTCGACGGCAAGCCCGAAGTCGCGAAAACCGAGTAGACGGAGTTCTCATGGCCAGCGTGGAAGAGATCAAGCAGAGCGTGGTGGACGTGCTGAAGACCGTCTACGACCCGGAAATCCCCGTCGACATCTACGAGCTCGGGCTGATCTACGACGTCAACGTCGAGCCGGGCGGTGACGTCGCGATCCGCATGACGCTGACGTCGCCGATGTGCCCCGTCGCCGAGAGCCTTCCGCCCGAGGTGGAGGAGAAGGTGCGCGGCGTCGCGGGTGTTACGGAAGTGAAGATCGATCTCGTCTGGGAGCCGCCGTGGACGCCGAGCCTGATGTCCGAGGCCGCGCGCCTCGAGCTCGGAATGGAGTAGTGGCGGAGCGGTCGGATCCGGAGCGAGTGAGCGAGGCCTCACGGACTCGCTTCGAACGCGGATTGGCCGCCCCACACGACAGCGATCGCGTCGCACGCGAAGAGCCGCTCGAAATCCAAGTGAACGGTGCGCAGATCGCGGTGGTGATGCGCACGCCCGGCGACGACCTCGATCTGGTTGCGGGCTTCCTCATTACGGAACGTATCGTCGCGGACTTCGGCGCAGTCGCATCGCTGCATCACGCGAGTGCAGGCGACGCCGAGCGTGCCGACAACGTCGTGCGCGCGACGCTCGCGAACGGGGCGGCCTTCGATGCAGACACGCTGCGCCGCAACTTGTTCGCGAGCTCCTCGTGCGGCGTATGCGGCAAGGCCACGCTCGAGCATGTGCTCGCCTGCGCGCCGCCGCTCACCGATGACGCGCGCTTTTCAGCCGCGTACTTCTCCGCCCTGCCCGCGCAGCTGCGCGACGCGCAGCGCATCTTCGATGCGACCGGCGGCCTGCATGGCGCGGCGCTCTTCGACGCGCGCGGCGAAATGCTGTGTGTGCGCGAGGACGTCGGCCGCCACAACGCGGTCGACAAGCTGATCGGCTGGGCGGCGCGCAACGCGCGCCTTCCCCTGACAGGCTGCGCGCTGCTCGTCTCTGGCCGCGTCTCGTTCGAGATCGTGCAGAAGGCGCTCGCCGCGCGCGTACCGGCGATTGCCGCCGTCTCCGCGCCGAGCTCGCTCGCGGTCGAGCTGGCGGAGCGAGCGGGCATCGCGCTCGTCGCGTTCCTACGCGGCGAGAAGATGAGCGTCTACGGCGCGCGGGAGCGCGTGCGAGACGCGTGACCCCGGGGCGACACGCGGATCCTCGGAATCGAGGCTTGCATTCGCTCAGCGACGTATCAGGCCAGACGACTCGCGGCGTATGCTCGAACGCACGATGCACATGGCCTAACTCTTGGACGCTTCCGTAACAAACGCGCTGACGAGTGGCGCCAGGCGCGCGTGCAGCGCCGCGCGCTCGGGCTGAAACAGCGTGGCCACGAAGAACGGCTCGCCCTCGAGCTCGACCGCGCGCACGCTGCCTTCGGCATCCCGGGCAGCGACTCTCAGCGGGCCGGCCCCGAGACGCGCTGCGTACTCGACGCTGAGGCCGTAGTTACAGCGATACTCCTCGGTTGCAGTCGGCGACCCGTAGATCTCCGCCAAGCGGGACCCCGGCGTGAAATGCAGCTCGCCCGCCACGTCCACGAGCGAGCACGCGAGCGGCGCGATCACTGGGTTCGGCGCGTCCGGATCCGTCTCTGCATGGCCCGCCGATACTCCCCATACGTCTTCGGCGTACTCGAGGAGCGCGTGCTGAAAGCCGCCGCAAGTTCCGAGAAACGGGCGACGTGATTTGCGCGCGAAGCGAATCGCGGCGAGCGCGCCCGCGGTGTTCTGATAGGGGCTCCCCGGCACGCACCAAACCGCGGCGAAGGGCTCGAGCAGCCGCGCGACATCGCCCTGAATCGTGCGCGTATGCAGCCACTCCCACGCCACGCCGGCGCGCAAGCGCTCCACCGCCATACGCAGCGCGATCGGAATCGCGCGATGCGCGGCAACCTCGTCGCGCGGATCGCCCACGAGTGCGATGCGTTTCATGAACCCTCGGCTCGCATCCACTGCTCGACGCGCCGAGTCAGTTCGTCGAGCAGCTCGCGGTGAGTGACGTCGGCTGGGGGATTGTGGACGAGCTGCAAGATCGTCGAAGTGACGAGATTGATCACGAGATGCAGCGTCGCGTTGGAGAGATCCTCCCGCACGCGGCCCCCTGCGTGGCGCCGGAGCTCCTGCGAGAACTCCAGCAGCGTGCGTCCGATCGTGCGGATCGGTTCGAGCCGATTCGTGTACGGCACCTGATGCGAGAAAACCGCGACGAGATCCCGCTCGCGCTCCACCGTCACGTAGATCAGCTCGATCCAGAGCCGGAAGGCGTCACTCGCGGGCGCGGCAAGAACGCTGGGTGAGCCCTCGGCCAGCCGCGAGAGCACGCGCTGCACCAGCCGCTCCGCGACCTGCGCCACGATCGCGTCCTTCCCGGGGAAGTACTCGTAGAGCGACGCGATTCCGACGCCCGCGCGCTCTGCGATGTGGTTCGTGGTCGTTCCGGCAAAGCCGAGCTCGGGCAAGAGCCGAGTACAGGCCTCGACGAGCGCGTTCACCGTCTCCCGCGAACGGCGCTGCGTCGCGACTTTTTTCGGTGCGAAATCGAAGGCTTCTGCTGACCCCGCCATGTGTCGCTCCGGCGCTCAGGGAACCCGAGTAACCCGAGTAATTGCTCTGATTACACTAACAGCCCGCACACCGGAGACATCCCCATGGCAGTCCCGCTCCCCGAGACCGCTCCGCGCATCCCCATGCACGACCCGAAATCGCTGACGATTCGCTACTCGAGCGACGTCCGAATGCAGCTGATGGGTGCGCGAACGTTCGTGCTGCAGGTCGCCCACCCAGCGGTCGGCGCCGGCGTGAGCCAGTTCTCGACGTTCCGCAGCGAGCCCTGGACGCGGCTCGAGCAGATCGCGAAATCCGGGCTCCAGTATCTGTACCGCGGCGAGGAGGCGGGCCTCGAGGAAGGCCGGCGCCTCCGGCGCGTGCACCGCAACATCCAGGGCCTCGATACGCAGGGGCGCGCCTACCACTCGCTCGATCCGGACGTGTACGGCTGGGTGCACACCGTCTTCTTCGACTCGATCGTGACGATGAATGCGCTGTTCTCGACGCCTCTCACCCGCGATGAACTAGAGCGCCTGTTCCTCGAGTGGCAGCAAGGTGGGCGCGTGTTCGGCCTGCGCGATCAGGACATGCCGGCGAGCGTCGGCGAATACTGGGAGTTCTACAGCGACGCGATCGAGCGCAAGCTCGAGTACACCGAACCGGTCGCGCACATTTTCGGCACCGAGACGAGCGCGCCACCGAAGCCGCCAAATCTGCCGCGTTTGCCAGAAGCTGCCTGGCGTGCGCTCTGGAAGCCGATCGGCAGGCTGCAGCGCAAGTTGCTGCTCGCGACGCTCCCGCCGCGTTATCGCGAGAAAATCGCCGTGCATCAGCCGTGGAGCTCGGACGACCAGCGCGGCTTCGAGCGTTGGGCGCGGCGGATCCGTTGGGCCGTGCCGACGTTGCCTGATAAGTGGCGCATCGATCCCGAGGCACGGCGTTTGATGGAGGCGGGGCGACACGAGGCGTGACTGGCCGCGCGCACCGCGGCGGAAGGTGAAGTACTCGGCGGTCGCGATGACGCCCGCGTTCACCGCGCTCGGCATTTTCGCTTGAGCGCGTCGCGCACACCTCGGCGCAATTGCCTCCGACGTAGATCGCGGCGCTCGGCGCTGCGCCTTTGACGCCTCCGGCGCGCGGTGAAAGAATGCGAACGGCTCGCGTGTCGATCGCGAGGGAGGCACGCGCTTGGCGACGACTCGGGTGTTGCGCGCGCTGTCGACGCTGGCGCTGCTCGGAGCCTGTGCCTTCGCTCGCGCCGACACGGCGCCTGGGTCTGGCCCGCCCACTGCGGCGCACCCCTTCAGCGGCTCGATCGTGCTGCGCTGCGGCCGGTTGATCGACGGGCTCTCGCCGCGCGTGCAGCGCAACGTCGCGATCGTCATCCGCGACGGCCGCATCACTTCGATCGGTCAGCGACCGCGCGACGCACGCGCGCTGCGCACCCTCGACCTGCGCGACCACACGTGCCTGCCGGGCCTAATAGACCTGCACACGCATCTGACCGAGCGCCCCGAGGACACAGCCGATCTGCGCGTGTACTTCAAGCGTACGGCCGACGAGCAGCACGCGCTTTCGCGAGCCCACGCGGCCGCGACACTCGCCGCCGGTTTCACGAGCGTGCGAAACGTCGGCGCGTATATCCAAGGCGCCGACCTCGAGATGCGCGACGCGATCGCACGCGGCGAGTACCCCGGCCCGCGCATGCAGGTGAGCAGTTATTATTTGACGATTCCCGGTGGCGGCGGCGATCTGCTGATCCCGGGCGTTCCGGAGCGCGACATCCCGGCAAACGTCCGCGCTGGCGTCGCGCGCGGCCCCGAACAGTTCCGTGCGAAAGCGGAACGCGCACTCGCGAACGGCGCGGACTTGCTCAAAGTGATCGCGTCGGGCGCAGTTCTCGCGTACGGCGGCGTGCCCGGGGCGCCGGAGATGACGCCGGAAGAAATCCGCGCGGTCGCCGAGGTCGCTCACGCGCACGGCAAGCGCATCGCGGCGCACGCCCACGGCGCGCAATCGGTCAAAGAGGCGATCCTCGCAGGCGCGGACACGATCGAGCACGCCTCGCTGATCGACAGCGAGGGGTTGCGACTCGCCCGCGAGCGCGGCGTGGCGCTCGCCATGGACGTCTACAGCGGCGACTGGATCGAAAGCGAGGGGCGCCGCGCAGGCTGGCCCGAGGAGTTCCTGCGCAAAAATCTCGAGACGACTGAAGCGCAGCGCCAGAATTTCACGCGCGCAGTCGAGGCGGGCGTGACCGTCGTATTCGCGACCGATGCCGGCGTGTTCCCGCACGGCCGGAACGCACGGCAGTTCCGGATCATGGTCGAGCGCGGGATGACGCCGATGCAAGCAATTCAGTCCGCGACGTCGGCCGCCGCGCGCGCCATGGGCTGGGAGGATCGCGTCGGCGCGCTCGAGGTCGGTCGCTTCGGCGACGTGATCGCTGTCCGCGGCGACCCGCTGCGCGACGTCACGCGGCTCGAGCGCGTCGAAGCCGTCATCCAGGGCGGCGTGGAGCGCTCGTTCAGCGCGAGCGGCGACTAGCGCCGGTTCCCGCGCAGCTCGCGCAGGACCAGATAGAACAGCGGCCCGAACGAACCGGCGACGAGCGTGAGCGCCACGAACGGCCAGGCGTTGAGCTTGCGCTCGCGCGCGTCCGCAACCATCCAGAAGCACGCGAGCGCTGCGACGATCACGAGATCCGCGAACACCTGACCAGCGCCCCAAGCTTGAAAATGGGGCTCGATGATCCCGAAGAAGCCGACATCGAACAGGGCGATCGCAGTGAGTACTCCGAATGCGACGATGACGACGAGCAGAGCGATCAGTCGGACGGACATGGGCTCCTCCTGGTTCGAATGACTCGCGAACTTTGCGCCGCAGGCGAACGCGAGTCCATTCCCTGGTAGGTCAAGTCCGTCGCCGCGAGGGGGGCCCGCGATGAGATGACGGCTCGCGGGAGTGCCGAGTCCTAATGACTGTCGGGCGCCTTCGCCCCGACCTCAAGCCTCGCCGTCGCGCCGCACCTGCACGCGCTTGCCGCGCAGCTTGGTGCTGCGCAGCGCATCGATCACCTGATCCGCGGCCTCGGCGGGTACTTCGACGAGCGAGAATTGGTCGGCAATCTCGATCGCGCCGATCGCGGAGCCGGGTACCCCGGCTTCGTTCGCGATCGCACCGACGAGATCGCCCGGTCGCAGCCCGGCGTTCCGCCCGAGGCCGATGAACAACCGCACCCTGTCCCAAGAGCGCGGACCGCGGCCGCGCTCTTGCCCGCGATCTGGGCCCCCGCGTTCAGGTCCAGCGCGGTCGTGCCCGCGCTCGGGCCCGCGGAATTGCCCGCGCGGCGGGTGCGCGCGCTCGCGGCGTTCCTGCGTCGGCACGGCCGGAATGTCCTGCTCGTCGGCTCGTGCGCCGTCTTCGTCTTGGCCCGCCTGGTGCGCGAGCTTGACCGCCGCAGCCGCGACATCGAGCGGGTCGAACTCGGAGGCCATGTCCTCGACGAGTTTGCGGAACGAGTCGAGCTCGCCGGCGAGCACGGCTTCATGCAGCGCCGCGCGCGTCAGCTCGAGGCGCCGGTTGCGCAGGTCGTTGACGGTCGGAAGGGTTTCGACCGAGATCTTCTGCTTGGTGGCGAACTGGATGTTACGGAGCAAACGATGCTCGCGCGGCTCGACGAACGTGATGGCGACGCCCTCGCGTCCCGCGCGTCCCGTGCGGCCGATGCGGTGTACGTAGGCGTCGGGGTCGGTCGGAACGTCGTAGTTGACGACGTGGCTGACGTGCTGGATGTCGAGCCCGCGCGCCGCAACGTCGGTTGCGATCAATAGATCCGCCGCGCTCGCGCGGAAGCGCTTCATCACGCGGTCGCGCTGCTCCTGCGCGAAGCCGCCGTGCAGCGCTTCGGCGCGATAGCCGCGCGCGTTCATCGCTTCGGCCAGCTCGTCTACCTCGAGGCGCGTGCGGCAGAACACGATCGCCGACGTCGGCGATTCCATGTCGAGCACGCGACCGAGCGCGGCGTGCTTGTAGGGGCGCGCGACGACGTAGGCGACCTGACGCACGCGCGGTACTTCGCCCGCCTGTGGGCGCGCCGCCGCGATCGCGATCCGCACCGGATCGCGCAGGTGCCGCTCGGCGATGGTCAGGATGCGCCGCGGCAGCGTGGCCGAGAACAACGCGGTCTGTCGCTCCTTCGGCGTGCGCTTCAAGATCGCGTCGAGATCTTCGGCGAAGCCCATGTCGAGCATCTCGTCGGCTTCGTCGAGCACGACGGTGCGCACACCCGTCAGGTCGAGCGTGCCGCGCTCGATGTGGTCGAGCGCGCGGCCCGGCGTCGCGACGACGATCTCGGTGCCGCGCTGCAGCGCACGCAGCTGCTGGCCGATGTGCTGTCCCCCATAAATTGGCAGCACGGTCGCGCGCTTCTCGCGGCCGTAGCGATGCAACGCCTCGGCGACCTGCATCGCGAGCTCGCGCGTCGGCACGAGCACGAGCGCGCGCGGGCGGTTCGGCTCCGGGTTCCCGGTGACGACGCGTTGCAAGATCGGCAGCGCGAAGGCCGCCGTCTTGCCGGTGCCGGTCGCCGCCTGGCCGAGCAAGTCGCGACCTTCGAGCAAGGGCGGAATCGCCTCGCGCTGGATGCCCGTCGGCTCTTCGTAACCGAGCGCCGCGAGCGCGCTGACGAGCGCCGGTTCGACGCCGAGCGCCGCGAAACCGAGCGTGGCCTGAGATTCATCTTGAGTCATGCCGAGCACGGTAGGGCAGCATCTCCCGATGCGGTCCCCGCTCGCGCCGGGCGAGCGATTGCGGGAGCTGTTCTGGATGCCTTCAGGCGCCGCACGCCGAGGCGTCCGCGCCCCGTGCCTCGGTAGCATGCCTCCATGGCGAACGATGAAGAAGCAGCCGGTGGGCTCGGCTCGATCCTGCACACCGCGAAGCACGCGCTGAACGCAGGGCTCGCGCGTTCGCTGCCCGCGCTGCGCGTCGTGAACCAGCCTAATGGCTTCGACTGCCCGGGCTGCGCGTGGCCCGAGGCGAAGGAACACGGGCTGATCGAGTTCTGCGAGAACGGCGCGAAGGCCGTGAGCCACGAGGCGACGCAGAAACGCGTCACGCGCGAGTTCTTTCTGACGCACACCATCTCGGCGCTGCGCGGGGAGTCGCACCGCGAGCTCGAGGCGCACGGCCGGCTCACCGAGCCGATGATTCGAAGGCCCGGCACGGATCGTTTCGTGCCGATCTCGTGGAACCTCGCGTTTCAGCGCATCGGCGAGGCGCTGCGCGCGCTCGGCTCGCCGAACGAAGCGATCTTCTACACGTCGGGCCGTACCAGTAACGAGGCCGCGTTCCTCTACCAGCTGTTCGTGCGCCAGCTCGGCACGAACAACCTGCCCGATTGCTCGAACTTGTGTCACGAGTCGAGCGGCACCGGCATGAGCGAGATGATCGGCATCGGCAAGGGCACCGTGAGCCTCGCCGACTTCGAGCAGGCCGACTTGATCCTCGTGATCGGGCAGAACCCCGGCAGCAATCATCCGCGCATGCTCACGACGCTCGCGGCCGCTGCGGAGCGAGGTTGCCGCATCGTCAGCATCAACCCGCTGCGCGAGCGCGGGCTCGTGCGCTTCAAGCATCCCCAACAAGTGCGCGGCCTGTTCGGCGACGGCACGAAGCTCGCGGAGCGCTTCGTTCAAGTGCGAGTCGGCGGCGATGTCGCGCTGCTGAAGGGCGTGATGAAGGAATTGCTCGCGCTCGAAGCGGAGCGGCCCGGGCGCGTACTCGACGCCGCGTTTCTCGCCGAACACACGCGCGGCTTCGAGGCGCTGCGCGCTTCGCTCGAGGCTCGACCCTGGGACGAGCTCGAACGCGAGGCCGGCATCGCGCGCGCCGAAATGCGCGCGCTCGCCGAGCTGTATGCCGCGAGCGAGCGCGTGATCGCGTGCTGGGCGATGGGCTTGACGCAGCACCGCCACGGCGTCGGCAACGTGCAGGAAGTGATGAACCTGCTGTTGTTGCGGGGAAACCTCGGAAAGCCGGGTGCGGGGCCGTGCCCCGTGCGCGGGCACAGCAACGTGCAGGGCGATCGCACGATGGGCATCTGGGAGCGCCCGAACGCCGAGTTCCTGAGCGCGCTCGAACGCGAGTTCGGCTTTGTGCCGCCGAGCGCGCACGGCTTCAGCACGATCGAGGCAATCCACGCGCTGCACCAAGGCCGCGCAAAGTTCTTCCTCGCGATGGGCGGCAACTTCGCCGCCGCGAGCCCCGACACCGCCTACACCGAGCAGGCGCTCGCGCGCGCCGAGCTCGCGGTGCACGTCGCCACCGCGCTGAATCGCACCCACGTCGTGAGCGGGCGCGAGGCGATCCTGTTGCCGTGCCTCTCGCGCAGCGAGCGCGACGTGCAGCACGCGGGCCCGCAGTTCGTGACGGTCGAGGATTCGATGGCCACCGTGCATCGTTCGCAGGGAACGCTGCCACCGGCGTCCTCCGAGCTGCGCAGCGAGGTCGCGATCGTGGCCGGCATCGCGCGCTCGGCGCTGCGCGACGAGAGCCTCGTGCCGTGGGAGCAGCTCGCGAATGATTACGACGAGATCCGCGAGCGCATTTCGCGCGTCGTGCCCGGCTGCGAGCGCATGAACGAGCGCGTGCGCGAGCGCGGCGGCTTCGTGCTTCCGCGCGCGCCGGCGCAGCGCCGCTTCGCGACGCCGAGCGGCAAGGCGGAGCTGCGCGTGGTTCCGCTACCGCAGCTCGAAGTCGCGCCCGGGCAGCTCGTGCTGATGACGATTCGCAGCCACGACCAGTTCAATACGACCGTCTACACGGACGACGATCGCTATCGCGGCATTCTGGGCGATCGGCGCGTCGTGCTCGCAAACGCGGCAGACCTCGCAGCGCTGGGGCTCGCCCCGGAGCAGCGCATCGACGTCACCAGTCACTGGGCAGGCGAGCAAGGCGAGGAGCTGCGCCGGTTATCAGGGTTTCGGGCAGTGGCTTACGACATGCCGCGCGGCTGCGTGGCGGCCTATTTCCCGGAAGCGAACCCGCTCGTACCGATTGGGCAGTTCGCCGAGCGCAGCCTCACGCCCGCATACAAGTCGATCGTGGTCACGCTCTCCGCCACTGCGTGACGCTGCGCGCGGGCTCCTCGCCACAACCGACGGTCGCATTCGCGAGGGCGACCAGCCAAGCGTGTTACGGTGCGCCGTTCCCGGCGTTTCTGCCGGGCGGAACTGGAGGACCACTCGATGTCCGTGATTTCGGAGTTCAAGGCGTTCGCGATGCGCGGCAACGTGGTCGACATGGCAGTCGGTGTCGTGATCGGCGGCGCGTTCGGGAAAATCGTCACGTCTTTCGTGAATGACGTGCTGATGCCTCCGATCGGCATGCTGATCGGGGGCGTCGATTTCAGCGGAATCAAGCTGACCCTCAAGCAGGCGGTCGGCGAGACCGCGGCAGTCACGCTGAACCTCGGCAGCTTCATCCAAACGATCGTCGACTTCACGATCGTCGCGTTCACGATCTTCCTCGTGGTGAAGGCGATGAACGCGACCAAAAAGCCCGAGGCGCCTGCTGCGCCGCCGGAAACTCCTGCGGATGTGAAGCTGCTCACGGAGATCCGAGATCTCCTGAGCCGCCGCTAGTCGAACTGCGTGCGGCTACCCGCTGAACCCGCCGTGCTCACCGCGGTGGTAGCGGCCGAGGCGATGCGCACGGTGGAGCTCGAGCCGCCGCGGATCCGAGAACGGCCCGACCAGCAGCAGGCCCGCGACGAACCCGCCGACGTGCGCCCAGAACGCGACGCCGCCCGCTGCGGGCGAACCCAAGGAAGGCAGCCCACTCACGATCTGCAATACGAACCAAAGGCCGAGCGCGACTGACGCTGGCACCACGAAGCGCCGCACGAAGATGAGGAAGAGCCCGAGCACGTGGACGCGCGCGCGCGGGTAGAGGCGTGCGTACGCGCCGAGCGCGCCGCCGATCGCGCCGGACGCGCCGACCATCGGGATCGCGCTCGTGGAATCCGACAGCGCCTGCGCAGCGAACGCCGCGAGGCCGCAGAGCAGATAGAAGAGTGCGAAGCGCGCGTGGCCCATCGCGTCCTCGACGTTGTCGCCGAACACCCAGAGGAACCACATATTGCCGAGCAGGTGGAGCCAGCTGCCGTGCATGAACATCGAAGTAATTACGGTCGCCCAGTCGGCGTCCGCTTCGATCACGCAGGCGAACCCGCCGCCGAGAGCGACCTTCGTCCCGGCGCTCACGGTGCCGAGCAGTTCTCCGGGAATCGCGCCGAGCTTGCACACCGAGGTCGAGAGCTGCGGCTCGAAGCCGAGGCCCTGCACGAGCGCCCAGCACGCGAGATTGGTTCCGATCAGTGCGATCGTCGCGACCGATGCATCGAGCGTTGGATTCTCGTCGCGAACGGGGAAGAACACGCGCTCAGCTCCCTGGGTGCTGCGGAAGGCAAGCGCCGTCCAGCGCCGAGACCCGAGCTTCGCTCCAGGAAAGCATGCAGCTTCGCTCCGACTTCTCAGGTTCCGTGATTCTCAGGCCGTTTGCGAGAGGCCTGCGAGCTGCGGGATGCGCGCGAACTCCGGATGATCCGCCTGGTGACGCGCGCGATGGGACCACAGGATCTCGCCGCCCCGCGCCACGAACAGGCCCGGCATGCGGCGTGTGTCGCCGCCGCTGCCCTCGCCGCCGAGATGGCCGTTCACGCCGGCTCGCACGAGGGCTGGCACGACGGCGGGATGGAACATCTGCAAGAGACCTCCGCGGCCGATGCCCAAGCCTTCGTAGAAGGTCGCGTCGGGATCTGCGATCGCGCGCGCCTCGGGCCAATAGCGGCGCATGTACGCGCGGCCCTCGATCGGCGAGCCCTGATAAAAGAACAGCACCGGGGGATAGCCCGCCACGCGCTGCGCGGCGTCGCGTAGGCTCGCGATCGTCTCCTTGCAGAACGGGCAGCCGAAGTGGCGCAGGAAGACGAGCAGCGTGGGCACGTCGCCGAGTTGATCCAGCAAGCTGCCGGGCATCAGGTTCACACCGACGACGTAGCGGGCGAGCAGTGCGTCGGGGATGCGATTCACGGGCACAAGATACCGGGGCTCGCGTGATATGGTGCAGCGCGTGGAAGCGGACTCGCTCGTCGTGACCGGCGCAAACGGGCGCATTGGGCAGAGCCTGCTGCGCGCGAGTACCGGAAGAGCGCGCGCGCTCGTTCGCTCACAGCGCGCCGCGAACGCGCTCGCCGACTGCGGCGCAGAGGTGCGCGTGCTCGACGTGCGCGACGTCGATGCGCTCGCGCGCGCGGCGGAAGGCTGCGCCGCGTGGGTGCATCTCGTCGGCATTCTCAAGCAGACGCGCAGCGCGCGCTACCTCGACGCACACGAGCGCACGAGCGAGGCCATCGCGCGCGCGGCCGAGCGTGCCGGCGTGCGACGCATCGTGTGCCTCAGCATCCTCGGCGCAGCAAAGGAGAGCGCGAACGCGTGCCTCGCATCGAAGGGGCGCGCCGACGCGACGCTGCTCGCGAGCGCGGTGCCCGCGACAGTGCTGCGCGTGCCGATGGTGCTGGGGCCCGGCGAGATCGCGGCCTTCGCGCTGCGCGCACAGGCGAGCGCGCGCTTCGCGTTGCTCGTGCGCGGCGGCAGAGCGCGCGAGCAGCCGATCGACACGCGCGACGTCGTCGCCGCGCTGCGCCTCGCCGCTGCCGAGCGCAGCGACGCGCGCGTCGCACTCGATCTCGCGGGGCCTGAGTCGCTGACCCACCGCGAGCTCGTCGCACGCATCGCGCGCGTGCTCGGCAAGCCCGCGCCACGCGTCGTCTCCGTGCCCGCCGCGCTCGCGTTCGGCGCCGCTGCGCTGCTCGAGCGGCTCGCCGAGCCGCCGGTGACGCGCGCGATGCTCGGCGTCCTCGAGCACGATGACGACATCGACCCCCGCCCGGCCGCACAGCGCTTGGGCCTCACTCTCACACCGCTCGCGGAGACGCTCACGCACACCTTCGCGCCGGAGAAGCAGGCGGCATGAACGACGAACAGAACGAGGCGGCGCCGCAGAGCGCCGCGCGGAAGGCGAAGGGCGGCATCCTCCAGCACGCGATCCCGTGGCTGATCACGGTCGCGTGCTTCGCCTACCTCTACACGAAGATCGGACGCGGCGCGCCACCCGGGCAGTCGGTGCCCGCCTATCTCGGCTCGATCTTCGCGTCGATCGACTGGCTCGCATGGCTCGCGCTGATGGTCCCGTACTCGCTGCTCTACCTGCTCGTCGACACGGCCGTGCTGACGCGCGTCGTCGCCTGGTTCAACAAGCCGGTCGCCTACACCGAGCTACTGCCGATTCGCGCCAGCGCGTACATCATCTCGATCCTCAACGAGCAGGTCGGCAAGGGCGCGATCGGCTGGTACCTGAGCCGGCGCCACGGCGTGCCCGGCTGGCAAGTCGCGTCGAGCATGCTCTTCATCATGCTCTGCGAGCCGCTCTACCTCTTGTTATGGGCAGTCGTGGGCGTGCGGCTCACCTGGGAGCGCGTGCCCGAGGTTTTTCACGCGATTCCGGCGATCGCGCTCGGCGCCGTGCTGATCGTCTCCGCGATCTGGGCGTTCTTCCGGCTGCCCGTCTTCGCGAACTTCGCGCTGCGCGAGCGGCAGATCTTTCACGCCTTTCGCCAAGCGCGTCCGTGGCAGTACCTGACGATCCTGGCGCTGCGCTCGCCGGCGCTGCTCAGTGCGGTGTTCGTCTACTCGCGCTCCGCGGCACTCTTCGGCGTAGACATCCCGCTCGCCGACATGCTCGGCTTCCTGCCCGTGATCTTCTTCGGAACCTTCGTCCCCGGACCGTTTCGTGCCGCCGCCGTCACGATGTGGACCGTGCTCTTCCCGGGCCACACTGCGCAGATGGCGGTCTTCGGACTCGTCATGCACAACTTCTTCGTGCTCTTCAATGCGGCGATCGGCGCGATATTCCTGCCGCGCGCGAATCGCGAGCTGGCGAGTGTTAGGTAGCGCCACCCCGCATCACGCTGCTTCCTCGCGGCTCAGCTTCGGCGCACGACCAGCTTGATCGCCGGCTCCTGCCAGGCGTCGGCAGCCTCCTCCCACGCGACGACGCGCGTCGTCACGGCCTCGGGGTGCAGGCGGCCGGCTTCGATCAGGTCGACGACCTCGGGGAGCAGCGCGGCTGCGTGACAGCGCCCGACGAAGAAACGAATGCCGAGCGTGTACATGCGCCCCATCGGAACGGCGACGGGCGGGCCGGGATACGGGCTCACGCCCTGGTACACGCCCTCGGGCTCGGTGGCGCGGATCGCGTAGCCGAGCCCGGCTCGTGTGATGCCGGCATCGACCACGATCGGGACCGTGCGGGGCCGCGTCGTGAAGTCCGTCTCGATCGCGTGCGCGCCGAGCTTTTCGGCGAGCGCGAGCGACTCGGCGTGGTCGCACGCGAACTCGACGCGAGGCGATCCGAGCGCGAGCGCGGCCTGCACCGCGTAGAGCGGAATGCTCGGCGAGCCGTGGCTCACGATCAGAACCTCGCTGCCCGGGCGTGCGGCGAGGTGTGGTGCAACGGCCCGATAGCCGTCGGTCACGTTGTCGGAGACGCTCGCGAGCGCGACCGGGTCGAGCGCGGGCGAGATCGGCCTGAGCATCGCCGCAGCGAACGGCACGCGGACGACGTCGGAGAGCATCCCGCCGTACTCGACGCCCGAGAGCGAGCGCATTCCGTAGTCCGAGAGCACGGGCATTCGCTCGCAGATCGCCGTGAGCCCCGCGCGGCATCGGCCGCACGCGCCACAGCTCACTTGAAACGACACGACCGCGCGCTGCCCCAGCGAGAGGCCGCGCACGCCGTCACCGAGTGCGAGCAGCTCGCCGACACATTCGTGCCCGAGTGCGAACGGCCCGCGTAGCGGGAGTGCGCCAGATGTCAGGGAGCGGTCGATGTCGCAGCGCGCGACCGCGATCGGGCGAATCAGCGCTTCGCCGTCCCCTTCGATTCGCGGCGCCGAAACCTCCCGCCACTCGAGCTTGCCCGCTTCGACGCACGTGAGTTGTTGCATCCGGGCACGCTCGCGGCTCGCGCGCGCGCCAGCAAACGCTCATTTCTCACTTGCGCTTGCAGTGGCTGCAAGCCGAGTCACGAGCCAATCGCGGAGTGCCGCGATACGAGAGTCGCCGAGCGCATCTGGCCGGCAGACGAAGTGATAAGTCTCCGCGGAGCGGACGCTGCACTCGAACGGGCGAACCAGTCGGCCCTCCTGGAGCCGGCGCGCACACGTGATCGGCGTCGAGAGTGCGACGCCCTGACCCGACTCCGCGGCGCTGAGCGCGATGGCCACATGGTCGTACGTGACGGTGCGCCGGGGCGCGAGATTCGGGGCTCCGGCCGCGCGCAGCCAGGCCGGCCACGCGCCGGGCGTCTGCACGACATGAATTAGGGTGTGGCGCTCGAGGTCGGAGGGCTCGCGCAGCGGCAGGTCCGCGCTCGTCGCCAACTCAGGGCTGCAGACCGGATAGAAGTCGAGCTCGACGAGCGGCTCGGAATGCAGCCCTTCCCACGGACCGCGGCCGAAGCGGATCGCGACGTCGACGTCGTCGCGCGCGAAATCGGCGTAGCGCAGGGTCGCCTCGATCTCGAGCCGGATGTCGGGATGGGCGCGCTCGAGATCGGGCAGGTTCGGGATCAGCCAGCTCTCGCTGAACGATTCGAGCGCCGAGATCCGCAGCGGCCCCGAGTTCGGCACGAGCAGCTCTTGCCCCGCGAACAAGCGCTCGAGCGCGCCATCGACGACGGCGAGATAGCGGCGCCCCTCGTCCGTGAGCTCGAGGCCGGGGTTCAAGCGGCGAAACAGCCGCACACCGACGTGGGCTTCGAGCCCCTGGATCTGGCGCGAGAGTGCAGACGCCGAGAGGTGCAGCTCCGCGGCCGCGTGCTTGAAGCTCAGCGCGTGTGCAGCGCGCGAAAACGCCCGCAGCGCCGCCGTGGGAGGAAGGTCGCGGGGCATCTCGGCAAGGTACCCGGCGCGCAGTCCCGCAGTCCCGCTGCGCCACAACGCGGCCGTGGGAGGCAGGTCTCGGGGCATCTCGGCAAGGTGCCCGGCGCGCAGTCCCGCGGCGCCACAACGCGGCCATCGGAGGCAGGTCTCGGGGCATCTCGGCAAGGTGCCCGGCGCGCAGTCCCGCTGCGCCGCAGCGCGCTGAGGACGCGTGCCTCAATCGAGCTGCGCGCAGCGCGGAGAACGCCCGCCGCACTCGGCACGCCCGCTGCAACTGCTTCTCGCTGGGAGGCATTCGCCTTGGACAAAGCGCATTCGCCGGAACTGCTCGTTCGCAACGTCTTCTATCTGGCGCTGATCGGAGTCGCCGTCGAGATCGTCGTCATGACGATCTTGCCTCGCCTCGGCTTCTGAGCGAGCGCCCCGCCGCTCGTCAGGCGCGCGCGCGAAGCAGCGCGTTCAGCCGATCGAGCATCGACGCGCAGGTCGTGGCGACGAGCAGCCAGCCGAGCCCGCGGACGAGTGCGTCTGCCGGCCAGCCGATTGTTAGGCCGTCGCGCACGACCGGAATTCCCAGCAGCACGAAGTAGGCGATGCCGTTCCAGCGCCCGAGTGCGCTCGCGCGCAGCGGGCGGCCGGCGAGCGCGCGCGAATCGAGCGCGTACTGCGCGAAGGAAGCGAGCACGAGCGGCGCGAGCGGCGTGGGCGCGATGCCGGCGTACGCGAGCGACGCGATGCCCGTCGCCACGAAGGTCGCGTCGGTCGCGTGATCGAGGAAGCCGCCGAGCGCGCTCACTTCGCCGAAGCGCCGCGCGACGCGCCCGTCGGCGAGGTCGGTCGCGACCGCGAGCGCGAAGCAGGCGAGCGCGAGCGCCGCCCTGTGCGTGCAGATCGCCCACGCGAGCACGGGCACGAGCGCGAGGCGCACGCCGGTGAGCGCATTCGCGCGTGTCGCGAGGCGTGGGCGAAGCGACTCCGGGGGCGGCATCGCGCGCAGCGTAACGAGCGAGCCGTGCGCAGCGAGGAGGAAACGCGCGGCTACGCTGCGCGCCCTTGCTGGGAGGCTCGATGCATTCGCGCTTGGGATTCACCGTGATCGCTGCCTTGTTCGCGTTCGCCTGCTCGGGAGGTGAGCCCGACGATGCGCAGGCTGCGCTCGTGAAGCGCGGCAAAGTCGTGTTCGAGACGAACTGCACGGCGTGCCACGCGCGCGATCCCCGCGTCGATGGCCCGGTCGGCCCGGCGAACGCGTGCGCCTCCGCCGAATTGCTCGCGGCGAAGCTGATCCGCAACGAATACCCGCCCGGCTACGCGCCAAAGCGCGACAGCCAGGCGATGGCGCCGCTGCCGCACCTCGAGAAAGAGCTGCCCGCGCTGACGGCGTACCTGCAATCACTCGGCTGCGAGTAGCCGAGCGACGTCGCCCAAGACTCAGCTCGCGCGTGAAACCGGCGCGAGCGGCTTTGGCTCTGCGGGCTCCGAGTAGAACTGCGCCGCGAACTTCCGGTAGATCGCGATGGGGTGCTCGCCCTCTGTCAGAGCGGGCCGCGGCACGTAGCGCTTGCGGCTCCAGATCGGCACGTCGGCCATCAGGTCGCTCGTGTAGCCGCGCACGAACAGCTCGCGCACGAGCGGCGTGATGAACGGAATCTTCAGCTGCTTCACACGCGCCGCGAAGTTCAGCTCGACCTCGGTCGCGGTGATCGGCGTCGGCATGACGAGCAGATCCGCTTCGACGCCGACGCTCGGCATGCGCGCGTGCACGCGCGAGAAGCCGAGCCCGAACACCTCGGCGGAGAAGACCAGCTCCGCGCGGCGATTCGGCATCCCCAAGAAATCGAGGCTGCGCTCCATCGCGTAGTCGACGCGCAGCACGGGTCCGTCGACGCGCGGCTCGCTCGTCGCGTGCGGGTTGCCGTAGCCGTGCGTCGGCCCGAAGTGCACGAGATCCGAGCTGTTCTCGCAGATCTCTTGCGGGTGCCCGCGAAACGCTTGGCGCAAGAACTTGTACGACGTGAAGCCCGGTTGATCGAGCGCCGGCGGCTCCCAGTGGGGCGCCTCGCCTTCCGCGTGCCAGTACGCGAGCAGCAGGCCACTGCGCTCGAGCAGCGGCAGAGTGCGCAAGCGAACGCGCGGCGGGGTGCGGCCGTCGGGCGTCGCGGCGCAGGCGCCATCGCGCGCGTATTCGAAGCCGTGGAACGGGCAGCGCAGCCGGTCGCCAGCGACCGTGCCGGCGCCGAGATGGGCGCCGAGGTGCGGGCAGTACGCGTCCTGCATCACGGGGACGCCGGACCCCGCGCGCCATAACACCCACTCGCGCCCGAAGTAGCGCTTCTCGAGCACGCGGCCGGCCTTCAGCTCCTTCGTCGTCGCGACGGAGAACCAGCCGTTGGGGATCGCTTCGTAAGGGACGTTCACGCGCAAAGCCTCGGCAGCGGGGCAACCCACTCTAGACGTCGTCGCGCAGGACCGCCTGCGCTCCGTCCCCGTAGCCGCGAATTCGGCGTCGCTGCCACGCGAGCCGGAGGCGCCGCGCCACACGTTCGAGCCAGGCTGCGCGGCTGCGCTCGATCGGAACCCCCGCACGGAGGCGCACGAAGGTGTCGCCCGTCACGACGAGCTCCTCGCCGCCTGCGAGCAGCGTGCGCACGGGCGCGTCGCCGCGCAGTACATCGGCCGCGCGCGTGATGCGCACGGGCATCGCCTCCCGGTAGCGCGCCGCGATCGCCGCGAGGCGCGGGTTCGCGTCGCTCGCGCCGGGCGTCGCCTCGCGAATCGCGAGCAGCGCCGCGCCGCCTTCGTGCACGATGTCGAGCACGGCGCCGAGCTGGTCGGGGCGATCCTCGGCGTCGAGCTTCCCCTGTAGCCACAAACATTGATAAGTGCGGCAGATCTGCGGGCGGCGCGGATAGATCGTGCAGCCGCGCACGCCGAGCGCTGCGCACGAGACGCCACCGAGCTTGCGCAGCTCGTCGACGCGCAGAACGGTGCAGCACAAAGTGCAATCGCCGCAGGAGCGCGCGGGCTCCTGCGGCGACTCAGTGAAATTACTCAGGGCGTGCTCAGGAGTTGATCAGCAGCCCCGCGCCGAAGAGTACGACCGAGACGACGAGACCCACGTGGATCACTCCCGACACCGTCGTGAGATACTTCTGACGTGCCGGTGCCGCCGGCCCGATCGCGTTGAACTCGAGTAGCGCGACGACGATTGCGAACACGGCCCAATAAACGAGATCGTTCTCACCGTCGTTGAAGCCTCCCGGTGCGTGTCGCGCGGAGGCCATGAACAGCAGCATCGGAATCGAGAACAGCGTGTTCGTGCGCGAGGTGCGGCCCGCGAGACCGGCCTTGTCCGGCGTGCCGTCCACGGGCTTTCCGCCCGCAGCGACCTGCTCAGCGCTCTTGATCATGTAATCGCGCTGCGCGGGCCAGATCACGAACCAGACGTTGTAGGCCATCACGGTGCCTAACAGGCCACCGGTGAGGATGCGCGTCATGTAGCCATCGGTCAGTGCCACGCCGTGGCCGAGCTGCATCAGCGCCATCAGCCAGCCGGTCAGGAACGTGAAAGCCGCACCCCAGCGGAACCACCACATCGCCTGCGGCACGAGGCCACGCGTCATCGCGCCCTTCACGCTGCCGCCGAGCTCGGTCCCGAAGAACGGCGTCTGCACGAGGTTGAAGTAGTAGAGCATGCCGATCCAGGCGATGCCGGCGAGGAAGTGAAACCAGCGGAAACCGAACTCGAGATATTGCGTGAGTGCGCTGTCCATGGGGGCCCTCCAGTGCTTGGGCATTCTATGGCGATGGGTGCTGGGATTGAAAGCCCCAGCGTGCGGGATTCGTGCGGCGCGGGGGAGTGGTCGATTCTTGGCGCCGCGCCTTGCGGCGGGCCGGGGGCTGCGGAGCCGACTGGCTCACTCGGCCCTTGGCTCGTACGTCGGGGTTGCTGGGGGCCGCGATGCAACGAGCTCCGGACATGCATTCTCGCGGGGCCTCGCTCCGCTTGATGTCGGCTCCGCAGCCCCCGGCCCGCCGCAAGGCGCTCCTCGGCGGAACTCGGCGGTGCTCGGCGCGAGAGCTTCGGAGTCGGTAGTTCCGTTGTTATTGGGGAGGGCGCCGCCAGCGCGGCGTTGAGCCGCGCT
>JANNKN010000574.1:0-3426 GCA_031396315.1 Deltaproteobacteria bacterium | reverse complement strand
CGTGAGCGAGACGGCGAGGCCGAGGCCGAAGAGCAGAACCCCGAGCAGGGCGATGCAGGTGAGGGCGACGGACATGGGAGCCTCCGGGTGGAGGCGACCCTATCACGCGCGGCGGCGCATCCGGATCGGGGTTCGCGGGCGCTAGGAACGACTTCGTTCCGAGCGCTCTCCGCTAGTTAAGGCTTCGTTCCTAGCGCCTAGTACCTCACGCCTTCACCGGCACCCAAACCTCGAGCCCGCCATTCCCCGTGCGCGGGTCGAACGCGTCGCCATAACGCTCGAACATCGGCTCCTGCACCGGCACGAGGCCTGCGCTCGCGAAGCCATGCTCGAAGATCTGCTGGCAGGTCGCCGCCACCATCGAGACGTGCTCGCGATGCGGCCAGACCGCGTAGGTGCGGCCGGGCAGCTCGAGCCGCGTGAGCTCGCCGAGCTGCGCGGGGAATTCCTTCACCGCCACGGCGCACAGGTAGGTGAAGCTGCCGGCTTCGTCGTGCTCGCACATCACGCCGAACGTGTCGCTGCCGTCGCGCGCGGGGATCGCGCCCTGGTGCGCATCGAAGCGCCCCCACTGCGCGGGGATGCCGGCGTTCGTGCGGTGGTAGCGCTGTGCGAGGCCGACGAGGCGGAGCGCTCCTTCCCTAGCAAGTCGAGGCGGCTCGAGCGGTGAGCTGGTGGACGACATGCGCAGGGGCTCCTGAAGTTCGAGGTGGCGGGTGCTGGCGCGCGCACGCACTTGTTCCGGCGTCGTGCCGAAGTGCGCGGCGAACGCGCGCGTGAAGGCTTCGTGCGAGCCGTAGCCGGCTGCGAGTGCGAGCTCAATAATACTTGGCGCACCGAGCGCCAGCGCTTGCGCTGCTTCGCTGAGCCGCCGCGCGCGGGCGTAGCCGGCGATCGTGCGCGCGAGCGTGAGCGTGAACGCGCGCGAGAGGTGGAAGCGCGAAACGCCCGACGCCGAGGCCACCGCCTCGAGCGAAAGATCGCCCCGCAGGTTGTTCTCGATGTACCAAAGTGCGCGGGCTGAAACGCTCACGGGGGGCTCCGAGAGCGAACACTAAGACTCGGCCGGCCCGCGCGTTTGATCGAAGTTGCGGAGTTGGGTGCGGGCGAAGCTCAGCGGCGCGTCGCCCATGCCTGGGCGGCCGCACCGAGCAGCTCCGTCGCAACGAACGCCCACAGCAGCCCCGGCACTTCGCCGGCTGCGAGGGTCCACGCGAGCAGCGCGGCGACGCCGCAGCGGCCGAGCACATCGGCGCGCGCGAGCCACGGCTCGGGGCGCAGCAGGCGCACGAGCGCCCAGAGCACGCCGAGTGCGCCTGCGAGGTTGGTGAAGAACCAGGCGAGGCTCGGCAGCTCGGGGGTTGGGTGCGTACCGCCGAGCGCGCGATCGAGCGCGTAGAGCGTGCTCACGAACACTGGCGCGGTGAACGGCAGTGCGAGGAGCCCCGTGACCACGAGATCGAAGCCGGCGCAGAGGCGGATCACGGGGCTCGTCACGGTCGCCTCAGTCCGGCTTGCGGAAGCGCAGCACGAACTGATCGGTGTGGCCGCGAATCGCGGGATCGAACACGCCCAGCTCGAGCGTGTCGGCCGGGTTGCGCAGCGCGCTCGATTCGCCGTCGAGCACGAAGCCCGCGGCCTCGAGCTCGCGGCGCACGATCGCGGGGTCGATGCGGTGCAGCGTGTCGGCAACGCCAACCTCAGCGCCCGGTTTCGCGCTGTGATCGATCACCAGGTACACGCCGCCGGGCTTCAGCGCCGCGAAGATCTGCCGGTTCACCTGCGCCCAATCCAGGTTGAATCGAGCGAGGTGCAGGTCGTGATAATTCTGCGCGGTGAAGATCACGTCGAGCGGCTCGGGCACGCTGAGCGTCAGGAAGCTCTGCTGCACCAGCTCCGCGTTCGGATACTCCGCCACGACGGCCTTGATCGGCGGCTCCTCGCGCTGTGCGCCGGGGGGCGGCACGAGGGCGTACACCTTGCCGCTCGCGCCGACGGCTTCGGCGAGAACGCGCGTGAAGTAGCCACCACCGGGGATGAAATCCGCCACGCGCTGGCCGGGTGCGATGCCGGCGAAAGCAAGCATCTCGGCGGGCTTGCGATCCACATCGCGTGCGCGCTCGGCGTCGGTGCGCTTCGTCGAGGCGACGGCGGCAACGATGTGCGGCGACGTCGCCGTAATGGCGACCGGCCCGGGCTGCGAGGCGCAAGCGAGGAACGCGAATGCGGCGGCGAAGAGAGCGATAGAAGTTCTCATGGGACTCCTGAGCCGTGCGCGAGTGCGCGCGACGATTGGGCGCGGGCGCAGCGTAGCGTAGAGCGCGCGGTGCTGGGTCGCACCGGCCCCGACTGCGCAGTCACGTGGCGCTCCGTCCCTTGTTGCGCGCGAGCCAACGCCACACGAGCACATGCCCGAACAGCGCCGCCTGCACCAGGAACGCAGGCAGCCACACATACGGGAACGTTGCGACGAGCGTGTTCGCGGGCTCGTTCATGAAGACGCGCAGCGGCGTCGGCGCGGAGAGAAACGCGATCGTGACGATCGCTGCGAGCAGCGCACAGCCGAGCGCGTTCCAGACGACGATGAGTGCGCGCGGCGCCGCGCCGAACGCAGCGAGCGCTGCGACACCGAGCGCGCTGAGCCCCGTAATGACATCGAGGTTCATGCCCGACCACGTCATCTGCACGGGGATCAGCCCGCGCTCATAGCTTGCGTGCAGCCAGAACTCGAGCGGGGCGCGGAACACCTGATAACCGACGAGCCACGCGATCGGCGCGTGCGCGACGAGGCGCGTGCCGAGCGGGGAGAACGCGAGCGCGAGGGTCGCGGCGAACATCGCGAGCATCAGCAGCACGAACGGCGGCGGCACGCGCGAGAAATCCGCGAGCGTGCCGCGCGCGGCGAGCCAGCCCGGCAGCGCGAGCCACGCGCCCACGACGAGCATGCCCGCGAGCGTGCCGCGTAGGCGCTCGGCGTTCGCCTCGCCCGCGAGCCGCGACTGCGCCGAGACGAACAGCGCGGCAACCGCCGCGACCAGCGCGAGAAACATCTGCGCGAGCTGCGCGGGAACTTCGGGCATCGCTCGGGCCTCTGTGGCGCGCATTCTGCGCTCGGGGCGGCGCGCAGAGCAAGCGCGCCGTGATTCGATTGCCGCACCCCCACCGCGAGCGTCAGCGCGCCTCGCAGCTCGCGAGCTTCGCCTCGAGCTCGGCGACGCGCTCGCGCAGCGGCTTCGTTGCGCGTTCCACCTCGTCGACGGTGAAGCGCGGCGTGATGTGCAGCGGGCAGTTCCAGTCGATGCCTGCGACGCGCACGAGAACTGCGCGCTCGACGACCGCCTGATAACCCGGCACCGTGAGCCGGGCGGCGAGCCCTGCGTCCAGGCCGACCGGTTCGACGCTTGCGTGGCCGAGCACCTTCAGGCG
>JANNKN010000531.1:0-6591 GCA_031396315.1 Deltaproteobacteria bacterium | reverse complement strand
GGCTTCGAGCACTTCTTCTGGGGCGTGACCGAGCTGAGCTCGGCAGGGCGGCACTGACCGCGGAATTTGCGCTGCGTGACGGTACGAATCCCCATCCGCTCGTTCGGCATTGAGTACTCCGGATTCACGACGCCCGTCTGATCGAAATCGTACGGGACGGGAAAGATCGTTCCGTCTGGGCGGCGGAGCGCGCGTGCGTTGTGGCAGCACGGTCCTCCATCGCGCGCGATCAGCGAGAAGTCGGTCATGCCAATCATGTAGAAGAACATCTCCGCGCGGCTCGCAGCCGCGGCATCGAGCTGCGCGCCGTCGATCCGGCTCTCCGCGACGCGCGCCGCGCCGACGCGCTTTGCGAGGTCGGAGGCGTCCTCGATCACGAACGCGAGCCGCTCCCAGCGCGGCTTCGCGCGGCCCGGCTCGCGGTAGCGCACGCGCACCAGACGCACGCGGTGGCTCTCGTCGGTGATGAGCCGATAGCTGCGATACACGAGGTACTCGAGCAGCATGTACTGCTCGTAGCGTTGGTTGTTTTGGCAATGCGTGACGAGCTTCAGCTCGCCGATGCCGCGAAAGAGCGTGCCCTTGCGCTCTCGCTTCGGGAGATCGAGACGCAGCGGCGGTAGCTCGCAGATGTCTTGTGTGCGCCGCGAACGGCCGCTCGCCTCGATCTGAATCGGCATGCGCACTTCTCCGCTCGGGCCCCGGTACGACAGCAGCGCCGGGTAGGCCTTCGGCTCCGGCGCGTCGTCGAAGCGGATCGGATCCCAGACGGCCTCGAGCTCGAGGTCGATCGGCTCATCGCTCTCGAAGAGCCGCGGCGCGCCCGCGTGCGCCACAGAAGCGGCGGTCGCGAGCGCGGCGATGAAGGCGAGGGCGCGGTGCGGGAGCATCATCCTGGCCTCCGGTGCGTGAGCGAGCGCCGGGCGCTCGCGGCTGGCAGCGTGAGGCAGTTCGCGCGGATTCGCCATTGTGGCCGCCGCGCGAAGCGGTTTAGCCTGCCGCTTCCGCGGAGGGCGCAATGACCGATCTGTTAATGGCGCGTGAGCTGTCGCGCTCCTACCGCGTCGACGGGCGCACGAAGTTCAAGCTGAGCGATTTCCATCCCGACGACACCGGCCCGCTACTCGGGGCGGACGAGCCGATTGCGCGCAGTCTCACGCAGCGCGCGACCGACCGTCTCGCCGAGCTTCAAGACAAGCTGTACGCGCAGGATCGCTGGTCGCTGCTGGTGCTGATTCAAGGCATGGACGCTTCCGGCAAGGACACTGCGATCCGCGAAGTGATGTCTGGCGTGAATCCGCAGGGCTGCCAGGTGTTCGCGTTCAAGAAACCCTCGGACGAGGAGCTCGATCACGATTTCTTATGGCGCTGCACGCGCTGCTTCCCGGAGCGCGGCCGGATCGGCGTCTTCAATCGCTCTTATTATGAGGAAGTGCTGGTTGCGCGCGTTCATCCGGAGGTGCTCGCGACCCAGAAGCTGCCGCCGGAGCTCGTGACGAAGCGCATCTGGCAGGAACGCTTCGAGGACATTCGCGCGCTCGAGCGCTACGCGACGCGGCAGGGAATCGTGGTTCGCAAGTTCTTCCTGAACGTCTCGAAGCGCGAGCAGAAGCAGCGGCTGCTCGGGCGCATCGCCGTGCCGGGCAAGAACTGGAAGTTCCGCACGGGCGACGTGGGCCTGCGCAGACACTGGCGCGCCTATCAGCGCGCCTTCGAGGATGCGATCCGCGCGACGGCGACGCCCGAGTCTCCGTGGTACGTCGTGCCTGCCGACAACAAGTGGTACACGCGCCTGATCGTCGGCGCGGCGCTCGTCGATGCGCTCGAGAGCCTGCGCCTCGCGTACCCGAAGCTCTCGCGCGCCGAGCTGCGCGACCTCTCGGCTGCGCAGCGTGCGCTCGAGCGCGAGCGCTGAGGCGCGCGCGTCAGCTCGCGCCGACACCAACGCGCGGCTCGCGCAGCAGCAGCGTCTCGCCTGCGTGGAGCTCGCCCACGATCTCGAGCCCGAGCTTGCCGAGGATGTGCAGCGACGCCGCGTTCTCGCGCGCGACGGTCGCGATCACGCGCCGCCCGTGCGCGTGGGCCATGCGCGCACCGAAGGCCGCGAGCGCGGCTCCGCGGCCGGCGCCCCATGCGCTCCGCGCGAGCAAGTAGACGAGCTCCCACTCGCCCTCGCGGGTGTGCTCGGTTCGCTTCAGCTCGACGTGACCGACCAGCTCGCCGGACGACTCTGCCGCGTACATGAACGCGAAGCGCTCTTCCGGCCCGATCGCGGCCGACATCAGGCGCTCGAACACTGCGGCATCGCGCTCGGGGTCGACGGAGCCGTCGCCGACCCAGCGCAACACTTCGGGGTCGGAGAAGAGCGCGAGCCACTCGGGGCGGTCGGAACGCTGCCAGCGGCGGAGCGTGAGGTCGGCGGCGCGGAGGACGCCCGCGTTCAGCCCGTCACGGTCCAAGTGTCCGCGCTCATCAGCAGCTTCTGCAGATCGCCGGGGCCCGACTTGTTGAGGGCGGTGGTCACCTGCGCGTCGAGCATGTCCTCGTAGGTCGCGCGTTCGACCGCGCGCATCACGCCGAGCGGCAGCGGGAACTCGGGGCGCGCGAGCGAAGCCAGCGCGAACGCGTAGGCCGCGCTGGCGTGCTTCTCGTTGTGCACGGCGACACCGTTCGACGCAGGATCCTCGCCCTCGGCGAGCGCAACGATCGAAGGCACGCCGTCCGTGATCTTGATGCCGCGCTTTGCACCCTTCGGGCCCCACACCAGCGGCTTACCGTGCTCGAGCACGAGAGCGGCTTCCGCGCGCGACTTACGATCTTCGATCTCGAGCCACTCGTTGTCGTTGTAGACGGGGCAGTTCTGGAGGATCTCCACGAACGCCGTGCCTTTGTGCTCGTGGGCGCGCTGAAGCATCTCCTGGGAGTGCGCGGCGTCCACGTCGACGGTGCGCGCGACGAAGGTCGCGCCCGCGCCGAGCGCGAACGAGATCGGGTCGAGCGGATGATCGATCGAGCCGCCCGGCGTCGACTTCGACTTCGCGCCGAAGCGCGAGGTCGGCGAGGCCTGGCCCTGGGTGAGGCCGTAGATCCGGTTGTTGAACAGCAGGATCTGCAGGTTCACGTTGCGCCGGATCGCGTGCAGCAGATGGTTTCCGCCGATCAAGAGGCCATCGCCGTCGCCCGTGACGACCCACACCGAGAGCTCGGGCCGCGCGGCCTTGATGCCGGTCGCAAACGCCGGGGCGCGCCCGTGAATGGTGTGGAAGCCGTAGGTGTTCATGTAGTACGGGAAGCGGCTCGAGCAGCCGATGCCCGAGACGAACACGACGTTCTCGCGCGGCACGCCGAGCTCCGGCATCACCTTCTGCACGTTCGCGAGGATCGAATAATCCCCGCAGCCGGGGCACCAGCGCACGTCCTGGTCGGTGACGAAATCTTTGCGAGAGAGTGTGGTCGCGGCAGCCATTAGGCTTTCCCCCCGAGCATTTGGTTGATGCGGGCGCGGATCTCGCCCACCTTGAACGGCTGGCCGACGACCTTCGACAGGCTCTCGGCCGGCACCAGGTACTCGGCGCGCAGCATCCGCCAAAGTTGCCCCGCGTTGAGTTCGCACACGAGCACTTGCTTGAAGCGCCTCAGCACGTCGCCGAGGTTCAGTGGGAACGGATTCAGGTGGCGGACGTGGATACTCGAAACATCCTGGCCCGCCTCGCGCGCCTCGTTCACCGCCGTCGTGATCGCGCCGTAGGTGCCGCCCCAGCCGACGAGCAACAGCTCACCGCGATCGCTGCCGTTCACTTCGACCGGCGGCAAATCGTTCGCGATGCGCTTGATCTTCTCGGCGCGCAGTGCGCCCATGCGCCCGTGGCTCTGTGGCGTGTACGAGACGTTGCCCGTCTTTTCTTCCTTCTCGAGGCCGCCGATGCGGTGCTCGAGGCCCGGCGTACCGGGGATCGCCCACGGCCGCGCCAGCGTCTCTTCGTCGCGCAGATACGGGAAGAAACCCTCGGGCTCCGTGCGGTGCTCCACCTTCATGCGCGGCAGCGTCGACACGTCGGGGATCAGCCACGGCTCCGAGCTGTTCGCGATGTAGCCGTCGCTGAGCACCACCACCGGCGTCATGTACTTCACCGCAATCTGCGCGGCTTCGACCATGATGTGGAAGCAGTCGCTCGGCGTCGCGGCCGCGAGGATCGGCAGCGGGCTCTCGCTGTTGCGGCCGTACATCGCAGCGAGCAGATCCGCTTGCTCCGTCTTCGTGGGCAGGCCGGTCGAGGGGCCGGCGCGCTGGATGTCGATGATCACGACCGGCAGCTCGGTCATTACGGCGAGGCCGACGGCTTCCTGCTTCAAGATGAAGCCGGGTCCGCTCGTGGTGCACATGCCGAGGTGCCCGGCATACGAGGCGCCGATCGCGACGCTCGCGGCCGCAATCTCGTCTTCCGCTTGGAACGTGCGGATGCCGAAGTTGCGGAAGGCCGACAGCTCGTGCAGCACGTCGCTCGCCGGCGTGATCGGGTACGCGCCGAGGAAGACCTGCTTCCCGAGGCTCTGACCAGCGGCGATGATTCCGTAGGCGAGCGCGACGTTGCCGGTGATGTTGCGGTAGACGCCGGGCTGGATCTTCGCCTTCGGGATCGTGAACGAAACCGGAAACAGCTCGGTCGTCTCGCCGAAATGGAGGCCCGCCTTCAGCGCGCGGATGTTGGCCTCGCGAATCTCACCCTTGAAGCGTGTCTCGAGCCAGCGCAGCGTCGGTTCGACCGGCCGGTTGTAGAGCCAGTACACGAGCCCGAGGCCGAAGAAATTCTTCGAGCGCTCTGCCTCGCGCGTGCCCATCTTCAAGTCTTCGAGCGCCTTCTGCGTGAGCTTGCTGAACGGCACTTCGACGAGCCGGAACTTGCCGCGCAGCGCCGGCAGCGGATCGCCCTGATAACCCGCACGCTCGATGTTCTTCGAGACGAAGGCGTCGCTGTTGATGATCACCATGCCGCCGGGGCGCAGGTCGTCGATGTTCGCGCGCAGCGCAGCGGGGTTCAGTGCGATCAGGACATCCGGCTGGTCGGCAGGCGTGCGGATGTCGCTCGCGGCGAAGTGAATCTGGAAGCCGGAGACGCCGGCCAGCGAGCCCGCAGGGGCGCGAATCTCGGCGGGGAAGTCCGGGAAGGTCGAGAGGTCGTTCCCCGCCAGCGCGGTCGCCTCGGTGAACTTGGTTCCGGTGAGCTGGATGCCGTCGCCCGAGTCGCCTGCGAATCGAACCGCGACGCGGTCGATCTCCTCGATCGGCTTCTTGTTTTCCGCCACTTGAAGTGCCTGCTCCTAGAGGTCTGACCGGCAGTCGGCCGGGCAGGAAGCGCAGTGTATCCAGAGTTCGCGGGATTCCCGGCCCCCCGGGCCTCGGATTCGCTCTTGGCGGGGCGCTGGCGCCCCGAGGCGCGCGGAAACACCTTTGTCCAAGCGGAGTTCTACGCGCGGCCTGCCGTTTGCTGACTCAAGTTTGCACGCGCGTGATCCGAAACGCGCCCCATGTACTTCCTCCGCAGATTGCGGCCGCTCGAGGTCGCGGGCGACCGCGTGCGCTCGCTCCGCGTCTCGCTGAATGCGCCCGTGCTCTCGGCATCGGATCTGCCGGTTGGGCCGGCGCGCGCCGTAATCGTCGTCCACCGCGAGGCGCGCGGACGAATGGATGCCACGGTGGGCGTGCGCTCCCTGCGCGGCGGCGAGCTGGCGTATTGGAGCTTCGACGCCGATCTCACCACCGAGGCGGATCTCGATGTCGCGGCAGATGCCGCGCTGACCTTCTCCGAGAGCCTCGGCTTCCTGTTTGAAGAAGCTGCGATCGGCGCGGGCGCAGAAGCCGAGAAGGCCTTCGACGCGTGGCTCGCTGGCGATCAGCCTGGCACGGCGCAGGGGAGCCATTCCGGCGTCGAGGCGGAGCGTGGCGGACGCGCGGAGCCGGCGTCCCGGTCGCTCGCGCGCGGCGACGTTGCCGAGCTGATGCTCGATGAGCTGATCGTCGAGGACCGGCCGCTGCATGCCGCGCCTCCGACGCCGCCGCGACCGACGCAGCGCGCCGCGGCGAAGCCCGAGCCGCTGCCGTCTCTCGCCCCGTTCCCGGCCGTCGCGGCCGTCGCGCCTGTCGCGCCGGTCGCACCTGTCGTCGCTGAGACGCCGCCAGCGCCGAAGACGCTCTCCAAGTTCCGCGGGCGGGAAGCGGCGCAAGCCGATCCGTCCGCGCACAAGCTGTCGCTGCGCCAGCCGCTCGCCCGCGTTCAGCTCGTGAAACGCCGATCTCCGGAGGAGGAGCGCAAGCTCCTGCTCCGCAAGTTGCTCACGTCGTTCTAATCCCAGAGGTCGCCGTCATGTCGAAGTTCACCGCCTTCTCGCTCGCCGCTGCGGTCCTGTGTCTCAGTGCCTGTGCGACGCCGCCGCCGGTTGCGGTACGCCCCGTCGTGACGGAGGCCGCCGAGCGCCAGGCGCGCATGCATCACAGCCAGGGCGCGAGCTACCTGCGCGAGGGCAGGCTCGCGCTCGCGATCCGCGAACTGCGCGCCGCGGCGGGTTTGAACCCTAATGACAAGTGGATTCGCC
>JANNKN010000507.1:0-5976 GCA_031396315.1 Deltaproteobacteria bacterium | reverse complement strand
CACGGAGTACGTCGCGGCGGATTCGCGCGGCCAGCACCTGCTTCCCTTCCTCGACGCGCTGAGTGGGCAGCTCGAGGAGGATCACGCGAGAACGGCGAGCGACCTGAAAGCTCTGCGGGACGCGGTCGACCACATCGCGGCGGTCGTGCGCGACCAGAATCGAAACGCCAGCGCGAGGCCGTTGCTCGAACGCCTCGAACCGAGCGCCGTCGCCCAACAGGCGCTGATGCTCTTCAACGAGTCGCTCGAGCGACACCAGATATCACTCGAGAGACACTTCGAGGCGAACGGTCCCGTGCGGATCGACCGGCACCGTTGCATCCAGATTCTGTTGAACTTATTGAGTAACGCGAAGTACGCCGTGCTCGACTCGAGGCGCGAGTCCAGGTCGATCGCGCTCAGCGTGCGGCGAGCGCGAGACGAGTCGGGCGATTGGGTGGAGTTCGCCGTGCGCGACGACGGCGTGGGCATCGCAGCGGAGGAGCTAGATCGCATCTTCGGGCTGGGGCACACGACGCGGGAGGACGGACAGGGGATCGGCCTGCACAGCGCGGCAAACCTCGCGCGCGAGTTGGGCGGTGAGCTGCACGCACAGAGCTCTGGCCTCGGCCGTGGCGCGACGTTCACGCTACGAGTGCCGGAGCTGGAGGAGCAGCCCCAATGAGCGACGCTTCTTCATTTGGCGCCCGGCGCATCCTCGTAATCGATGACCAGCCCGAGATTCACGAGGACATCCGGCGCGTGCTCTGCACGACCCAAGTGCCCGCCTCGTTGAGCCTCGTCAAGGCGAAGCTGTTCGGCGGCGAACCCGATGCGAAGCCGAGCGCGAGCGGCGAACGCTTCGAGATCGCGTCGGCGCTGCAGGGCCGGGAGGGCGCGCTTGCCGTCGTTCGAGCGGGCGCCGAACGCGAGCGCTTCGAGGTCGCGATCGTGGACATGCGCATGCCCCCCGGATGGGACGGCGTGCAGACGATTCGAGCGCTGTGGGAAACTGATCCGAGTCTTCAAGTGGTGCTGTGCACCGCGTATTCCGACGAGGCACTCGATCGCGTCGCGGCCGATCTCGGGAGGGCGGATCAGTTCGTCATTCTGAAGAAGCCCTTCGAGCCGATCGAAATCCGCCAACTCACCACGGCGCTGAGTGAGAAGTGGCGAGCGGAGCGGCGAGCGGAGCGGCGCCTCGAAGAGCTCGAGGAGCTCGTCGAGGAGCGGACGAAGGAAATCCGGCACGCGGCCCTGCACGACAAGCTCACGGCGCTGCCCAACCGCGAGCAGCTGTCGGATCGCCTCGGGGCATGCATCGACCTCGCGCACCGCGATCCGACCCGTCGCTTCGCGCTCCTCTTCATCGACCTCGATGGCTTCAAGAAGGTCAATGATTTGCTCGGCCACACCGCGGGAGACGAGTTGTTGGTGCAGGTGGCGGAGCGTATTCGCGGGACGCTGCGCAGCCACGACATGCTCGCGCCCGCGTCGTTCCCTGCCCGCTTCGGCGGGGACGAATTCTTGGTGCTGCTCGATGGGCTAAGGCGAACCTCCGACGCCGCTCGCGTCGCCGCGCGCCTGCTCACGGCATTGAGCCAGCCCTACCAGCTCGGCGATCACGGCACGAACATCACGGCCAGCATTGGCCTCACCACCAGCGATCGTTCCTATCGCACGGCGACCGAGATCATTCGAGACGCCGACATCGCCTTGTACCGCGCGAAGAGCGAAGGGCGCGCGCGCTTCACTGTGTTCGACGCTGCCATGCACCGCGAGGTGTCTGCGTCGCTCGAGTTGGAGCGCGCACTCCGAAGAGCGATCGAGACGGATGCGATCGAGCTGCACTACCAGCCGATCGTTCGACTCGCAGACGGCTTCGTCGAAGGCTTCGAGGCGCTCGCGCGCTGGACGGACCCGGAGCTGGGCCCGATCGCGGCCGCAGATCTGATCTCCGCTGCCGAGGAAACCGGCTTGATCCAGGAGCTGGGCCTTAGGCTGCTGCGTCGCGCGACGCTTCAGCTCGTCGAATGGCACCGCGCATTCCCAGGCGCCGAAGATCTCAGGCTCTCCGTGAACCTCTCGCGTCGGCAGCTGCTCGAATCGGAATTCTCGTCGCGCGTCGCGGAGGTCATCCGAGAGAGCGGAGTCGACGCAACCAAGCTGGCGCTCGAGATCACGGAGACGACCGTGCTGCCGGACATCGATGCAGCGATCGCCGTATGCCGGCGCCTGCGCGCACTCGGCGTCGAAATTCACATCGACGACTTCGGCAGCGGCTACTCCGCGATCTCGCATCTCCACCTCCTGCCTGCATCGGCGATGAAGATCGATCGAACCTTCGTGGCGCGAGCGCTGAGCGAAACGAGTCACGAGAAAATGATCGAAGCGCTCGTACGGATCGCGCGCGTTTTCGGGCTCGACGTGATCGCGGAGGGAATCGAGACGCCCGACGAGCTCGAGATGGTGAAGCGATTAGGGATTGCGCGCGGACAGGGATACCTGTTCTCGAAGGCCGTTCCGACGAGCGAAGCCAGCGCGATCGTGTCCTCTCGCTGGATGCCGCTGCGACCAGGCGAGGCGGCACCGCTCGTTCAGAGCAGGCGCGCATAATCGTCCAGCACCGGCATCACCTCGCTGCGCGGCGCGGAGGGAAGCCGCAGCACGCACTCGGTGACGCCCGCCTCGCGGTAGTAGGCGAGCTTCGCGGCGTCGGGGGTGACGCCCATCGGCACGACGTGCAGCGCGCCGGGGTCGCGCCCGCGCGCTTCGAGCAGGCGCCGCAGCTCGGGCAGCGCCTGCTGGATGCCCGCGCCGCCGATGGGCATCCAGCCGTCCCCGAACTCGGCGATGTGCGCAAACAGCTTCGGCCCCGCCGCGCCGCCGAGCAGCACGCGCGGGCGCGGCTGCTGCACGGGCTTCGGCCACGAATAGCTCGGCGTGAAGCGCACGAACTCGCCCGCGAAGCCCGCCACTTCGTTCGACCAGAGCGCCTGCATCGCCAGCATCGCCTCGCGCACGTGGGCGCGGCGACGGCGCGGGTCGATGCCATGGTTCTCCATCTCGTCCTCGTTCCAGCCGTAGCCGATGCCGAGTACGAAGCGCCCGGCCGCGATGCGATCGAGCGTCGCGATCTGCTTCGCGTACGAGATCGGGTCGTGCTGCGCGGGCAACGCGATGCCGGTGCCGAGCAGAATGCGCTTCGTCACCGCAGCGGCCGCTGCCAGCGCGACGATGGGATCCGGGCTCCGGTAGTACTGAGCTTCGAGCTCGGCGGTGCCCGTCGGAGGCGGCGTCCTGCGGCTCGCGGGGATGTGCGTGTGCTCGGGGATGTACAGGGAGTGAAAGCCGTGGGCCTCCGCCTCGCGCGCGAGCTCCGCCACGTCCATGGCGAGATCGGTGGCGTGAATCGTGACACCGAGCTTCATCGTGGCCCCCGGAAGAGAGGCGCGCACTCTATCGGGATAGGCGATCCGGCGCGCAAGAGCGGACTACGGGGTCGCGAGCCTCGGCGCTCGTGGATTCGCGCGATCAAGTGGTATCGGCCGCCTGCCGAACCTTGCGCGTGGTTGACAGGTGGTTCGCCCACCGGGAGGCTGGCCCTCGTGAGATCGAGATTCGAGAGAGCCCGAACGAGTCGCGTGGTCGCCGTCTCGACCGCGTTGCTGCAGACGCTCGCGAGCGTTCAGCTCACCATCGGCCTCGCGTGGCTCGGCGCGCTCTTCTCGCTTCACGCGCACGAGCACGCGTTGACTTCCGTGCGGGACGGGAATCACCTAGACATCGTTCTCTCGCACGACGTGGCGCACGACGCCCACGAGCACGGGCCGGCGACGCATCTGCAAGCCAGCCCGGCGGACGATCACGTCGTACACCTCGCGAGCGACGAAGCGCGGGACACGCGGCGCACGCAGGCGGTCTCGCTTCCGACGGCGCTCGCGAGTGCACGCCCAGTGATTGCGGCGCCTCGCGTCGCGGCGGCGTTACCGCCGCCGTCGGCGCGTCCGGTTCCTCCCCTCTCCCGCCGTTCGGTCGTCCTCCGCACCTGAGAACTGGCGAGCTGCACGCGCTGCCTCCGGCATGCGCGGCTCCGCCTTTCCTTCTCAGCCGAGGACATCTCTGTCATGTGCCGCATCGCATTGCTGCGATGCGCGGTCGCCCTGAGCGCCGCGCTCGCTTCCCTCGCCCACGCCGAGCCGCCGGACCGCTACCCGCTAGCTCGGGATCTCCCCGCCTTCGAAGCGCCTGATTCTCCGCGCGCACCGATCGAGCCGGATCTCACCGAAGCGAGCGGCGATCTCGCCCTCGGCGATGCACTCGCGCTCGCGCTGCTGCGGAACCCCGAGCTCGCAGTCGATTCCTACGAACAGCGCGCGCGCGAGGCCGCGGCGCTGCAAGCTCGCGTGCGTCCGAACCCGACGCTCTCGATCGAGCTGGAAGATTTCGCGGGCACGGGCGCCTTTCGCGGTGCGCGGCAAGCTCAAACGACGCTGCAGCTCGGCCAGCTCGTCGAGCTCGGCGGCAAGCGCGCAGCGCGCGTGACGCTCGCGCGGGCAGAGGTGGACGTCGCGGCTTGGGACTACGAGCTGCGCCGCATCGACGTGCTCTCGCGCACGAGTGACGCGTTCATCGAGCTGCTCGCCGCGCAAGAGCGGCTGAAGCTCGCCGACGACGCACTCGCGCTCGCTCGCTCAGTAGAGCGCGTCGCGGGCCTGCGCCGGCGCGCCGGCATGGCGTCGCCTGCCGAGGAGATTCGCGCGGGAGTCGCCGCCGACGTCGCTGGCGTCGAGCGCGAGCACACGCAGCACGAGCTCGCGACCGCGCGCCAAGCGCTCGCCGCGATGTGGGCGGGTGAGGCGAGCTTCGCGCGCGCGCTCGGCGACCTGTCGCAGCTGCCGAAGCCGCCGAAGCGCGCGGAGCTCGCGAGCCGACTCGAGGCGAGCCCGGGAGTCGCGCGCTGGCAGGCCGAGCTCGCGCGACGCGAGGCCACGCGCAGCGTGGTGCGCAGCGAGCGCACGCCCGATCTCGCGCTGAAGGCTGGGCCGCGGCACTTGGCCGGTGCGGGCGACGTCGCGCTCGTCGTGGGCGTTTCCGTGCCGCTCCCGCTGTTCGATCGCAAGGCCGGTGCGATCGCGGAATCCGAGCAGCGCATCGCCAAGCTCGCAGCGGAGCGGCGCGCCGAGCGCGTGCGCATCGCGACCGCGCTGAACGCCGCGCAGCTCGCGCTGATCGCCTCGATCGAGGAAGCGAAGCTGCTGCGCGAGCGCGTGCTGCCGGGCATCGAGCGCGCCGCGCAGGTGATGCAGCGCGGCTACGAGGAGGGGCGCTTCGCGCAGATCGAAGTGCTCGAAACGGAACGGGCGCGCGCCTTGGCGCGCGAGCAAACCCTGCGCGCGCTGGTCGAAGCGCATCACAGCGCGCGCGAGATCGAACGCCTCACCGGCGTCGCACTGGAGGTTCAGCCGTGAAGCGGTCGATTCGTGAGTTGTCGATGGTCTCTCTCGTTGCATGCCTGTCGGCGCCCGGGGTTCTCGGTTGCTCGGGGCAAGAGGGTGGGGGCGCGAAGGGCGACCAAGTCAAGGCGGTTGGCGCGGAGGAGTTCGAGCGCGGGCCGCACCGTGGCCGCTGGCTCGAGGATGGAGAATTCGCGCTCGAGCTCACCATCTTCGAAGACGGGGTTCCCCCGGAGTTCCGCGCCTTCGTCTTTCGAGGCGACGAGCCACGCGACCCAGCGGGCGTTGCGCTCGAGGTGACACTGACGCGGCTCGGAAATCGCAGCGACAGAATCGTGTTCGCGCAGCAGGGCGAGTACTTGCTCGTCGACCGCGAGGTATCGGAGCCGCACTCGTTCGAGGTCGAGGTCGTCGCGCGAGAGGCCGGGAAGGCGCACCGCTTCACGTACAGCACCTATGAGAACCGCGTCGTCCTAATGCCCGAGCAGGTGAAGACCGCGGGCATCGCAATCGAAGCCGCGGGGCCCGCGACGATCCGCGA
>JANNKN010000500.1:0-4710 GCA_031396315.1 Deltaproteobacteria bacterium | reverse complement strand
GAGAAGATCTTCGCCGAGGAGGTCGAGCAGGCGCTGAAGCATCATCCGGCCGTCTGGGACGCGGTTGTGACGGGGACTCCCCACGAGCGCTTTGGGGAGCAGGTGACGGCCATCGTCGCCCTGCGGCCCGGTGCCCGCGCGAGCGAGCAGGAGCTGCGCTCGGCCTGCGAGGCGCACATCGCTCGCTACAAGCTGCCTCGCGCGTTCGTCTTCGTGAACGAGGTGCAGCGCTCGCCCAGCGGGAAGGCGGATTACCGCTGGGCGAAGCAGGTCGCCTCGGAGCGCCTTGGCCGTTCCTGACCATCCGCTCGCATACGAGGATTCCCTAGTGCTTTCGCCAAGTTGAGCGTGTTAAAGTGGCCGCAATCAGAGGAGCTGTACGTGAGAGCGGAGGTGCTGGAAAAGCAGATGGCGGAGAGGCGCGCGCGAATCGTGGCCGCCGCCCAGGCGATCATTGGCGAGCGCGGATACATGGCGATCACGATGCGCGACCTCGCGCGCGTGAGCCGCGTGACGGTCCCCACGATTTACAACCTGATCGGCTCGAAGGACGAGGTGGTGATCGCCGCGGTGGCCGACCGCACCGAGCGCTACGTCGAGCGGCTCGCGCCCTCGGCTCGGCGCCCTCCTGCCGAACGCGTGCTCGCGATCATCGATTCGGTCGTGGAGGAGTTCCTCTCCGCGCCGCTCTACTACCGCGCGATGCTGGGCATGATCTACGCGTCGCCGGCCGCGGCGTCGTTGCGCGCGCGGACTTCGCGCGAGGTGCAGCAGCCGCTCGAGCGAGCGCTCGAGGAGCTCGCTGCGACAGGTGAGCTGGCGGCGTGGGCGGATCCGCGCGCGCTCGCGAACCAGATCGAGGCGCTCGCGCAGGTGGCGTCTCTGCGCTGGTCGACGGGCGCGATCAGCGACGACGAGATGCGCGTCATGTCGCGTTACGCCACCGCGCTGCTGCTGCTCGGGGTGTGCGCGGGAACGGCGAAGGCACAGGTCGAGGCGATCGCCCGCCAATCGCAGGCACCGCCGCGCGCCCTCCCCGATGGCGAGCCGCTGCGACGCGCTCAGGAGTCGTGATGAAGATGCGCCACCCGGTCACCGGGGCGGTCTACGAGCGGCTCGCGGGCGGCCGCTGCAGCGTCACGGAGCGAGACGGGCGGTCGGGCGTGTTCACGGACAACGGTCGCTGGATTTCCGGCGACGTGCGCGACGCCGACCTCCATTTCCTCAATTGGGTGGGCGGGCCGCAACTCGAGTCGCGCGACGGGGCGGCATTGCCCGGAATCGGCGCGCCCCGTAGCGGGCCTGCAGTTCCCGCATTTCAACCCCGCGCGGCGTTCGTCAGCGGCAAAGGAAAGGGCAAAGGCATGGATCTCGGACTAACCGGCAAGCGAGCACTGATTACTGCCGCGAGCCGCGGCATCGGCCTCTCGATCGCGCGGCAGTTCGCGGACGACGGCGCCGCCGTCGCGATCTGCGCGCGCAGCGAAGGCGGCCTCGAGACGGCGGTGAAGGATCTCGAGCAGCGCGGTGTGCGCGTGTTCGCGAAGCCCGTCGACGTGAGCGACGGCGCGGCACTGAAGGCGTTCGTCGCCGAGGCAGCGGGCGCGCTCGGCGGGCTCGACATCTTCGTATCGAACGCGAGCGCAGGCGGCGGCATGGGCGAGGCCGCCTGGCAGGCAACCTTCGAGATCGACGTCATGAGCGCCGCGCGGGGCGTCGAGGCCGCGCTGCCGTTCATCGCCAAGTCGGATGCGGGCAGCATCGTCTTCATCAGCTCGACCGCGGCGCTCGAATACCTCGGCGTGCCTCAGCCCTACAACGCCATGAAGGCCGCGCTGATCGCGCACGCCGGCGACCTCTCGCAGGCGCTCGCGAAGCAAGGCATCCGCGTCAACACGGTCTCGCCGGGGCCGATCTACTTCGAGGGCGGCAACTGGGAGATGATCAAGAACGCGATGCCGGCGATCTATCAGGGCGCGCTCGCGCAGTGCGCGATCGGCCGCATGGGCACGCCCGAGGAAGTCGCGCGCGCCGTCGTGTTCCTCGCCAGCCCCGCCGCGAGCCTCATTACGGGCGCGAACCTGGTGTGCGACGGCGGCTTCACGAAGGGCCACCACTTCTAAAGGAGATCGATCGCAACCGTGGGGATCGCCGCGCTCAGGTGACGTCGAGGCGAGGAACTGCAGGTCGGCCGAGGCCGCAAGCGAAGCGCGCAGCGAGCCGGAGTCCGCGGAGGCGAGCGAAGTCAACAAGGAAGATCGGAACGGGTAGGGAATGCCTGCTTCCGCACGAACTCTGTAATAGGAAACGCCAATGACCACCCAAGTCTCACTCCCGTTCCGCAAGCCGAACGAGGGCCCGCGCTCCGAGGGCCTCACGTATCAGCAGTTGCTCGACGCGGACACCCGACCCGTGCCGGAAGTGCTGCGCTGGCAGTCGGCGCGAGAGCTTCCGCACGCGAAGGTACCGATCTCGCGTTACACGACGCGCGCGTTCCACGACCTCGAAGTGGAAAAGCTCTGGAAGAAGGTCTGGCAGTTCGCGTGCCGCGAGGAGCAGATCCCCGAAGTCGGCGACCACACCGTCTACAAGATCGCCGACATCGAGATCCTGCTCGTGCGCGCGACTGCGACGGAGATCCGCGCTTACCGAAACGTGTGTTTGCACCGCGGCCGCGCGATCAAGGATTGCGACGGGCGCTCGCAGGAGCTGCGCTGCCCGTTCCATGGCTGGAGCTGGAACCTCGACGGCAGCCTGAAGTCGATTCCCGCGCGCTGGGATTTCCCGCACGTGGATCGCAGCGAGTACCACTTGCCCGAAGTCCGCGTCGGCACGTGGGGTGGCTACGTGTTCATCAACCTGGATCCCGACGGCGTATCGCTCGAGACCTTCCTCGGCGACCTGCCGAAGCACTTCACGCGCTGGCCCCACGAGAAAAAGTACATGGAGGCCTGGGTCGGCAAGGTGATGCCGTGCAACTGGAAGGTTTGTCAGGAGGCCTTCATGGAGGCCTATCACGTGATCCTGACGCACCCGCAAATGTTGCCGGGGATCGGAGACTGCAACTCGCAGTACGACGCGTGGGACACGTTCTCGCGCGCGATCACACCGAACATGACGGTCAGCCCGCATCTCGACTGGCAGCCGACCGAGCAGGATCAGCTCGATGCGATGTTCTCGCGCTCGATCGATGCCGAGCCCATGATCCGCGTGCCCGAGGGCATGACGGCGCGGCAGCTCGCGGCGGATCTCTCGCGCATGCAGCTGAAGGGCATCGTGCCCGGCGTGGAAGATCTCAGCGACGCGGAGATGAACGATTCGTTTTATTACACGGTGTTCCCGAACTTTCATCCGTGGGCGGCCTACAACCGCATCACGTACCGCTTCCGCCCGAACGGCAACGACCCTGATAGCTGCCTGATGGAGGTGTTCTTCATGGCGGCGTACCGCGGCAAGCGGCCGGCGCCCGCGAAGTTCCACTTGCTCGGGGAGGACGAGGATTGGACGAAGGCGACGGAGCTCGGGTTCCTGTCGCGCGTCTTCAATCAGGACACGGGCAACCTGTTCCGCGTACAGGAAGGGCTCCGCGCCGCCGCGCACAGCCACGTCACGCTCGCGGGTTATCAGGAAACGAAGCCGCGCCACTTCCACGCGCTGCTCGAGAAGTTCGTCGACGCGTAATCGGGGATGCCCAAACTCGAGATCACGGCTGACCGCGCGTCGTGCAAGGGCGCCCGCGCCTGCGTGCGCCGCGCGCCCGCGACGTTCTCGCTCGACGCCCAGCGCCGCGTCGTGATCGCAGCCGAGCCGGGCGACGGCGCGAACGTGATCCTCGACGCCGCGCGCGCGTGCCCGAATTTCGCGATCACGGTGCTGCGCGGCGAGCAGCGGCTCGCGTGATGGCACCGGACGCCGCGGCTGCGCTCGTGGCCCTACAGGCGCAGCGCGCGCGCGTGGTCACGGTGCTGAGCCTCGCGACGGTGCTCGTCTACTTCGGCTTCATCCTGCTCGTCGCGTTTGCACCGCAGTCGCTCGCGCGGCAGCTCGCGCCGGGGCTCTCGCTCGGCATCGTGCTCGGCGCCCTAGTGATCGTACTCGCCTGGGGGCTCACCGCGATCTACGTGCGCTGGGCGAACCGGCGCTACGACGTGGCGCTGCGCGCGCTGCGCGAGGCCCACGCGGCGCAGCGCGATGGCTGACTCCGTGGCCGCCGGGCCGAGCGGCATCGCGATGGCGTGGTTCTTCGCGTTCATCGCGACCACGCTCGGCATTACGTATTGGGCGGCGCGCAAGACGCGCAGCACCGAGCAGTTCTACGCCGCGGGCCGAACGATTACGGCCGGCCAAAACGGCTTCGCGCTGGCGGGCGACTACATGAGCGCCGCGAGCTTCCTCGGCATCGCGGGCTTGGTCGCGACCACGGGTTTCGACGGCTTGATCTACTCGACGGGCTGGTTGGTCGGCTGGCCGATCGTGCTGTTCCTGATTGCCGAGCCGCTGCGCAATCTCGGGCGTTTCACCTTCGCCGACGTCGTCGCGCTGCGGCTACGTCAAACCCCGGTTCGCATCGCCGCGGCCTGCGGCACGCTCGCGACCGTCACGTTCTACCTGATCGCGCAAATGGTCGGCGCGGGGAACCTGATCAAGCTGCTGTTCGGCCTCTCCTACGAGACGGCCGTCACGCTGACGGGCGCCGCGATGATCACGTAC
>JANNKN010000483.1:0-5043 GCA_031396315.1 Deltaproteobacteria bacterium | reverse complement strand
CGAGGAACGCCGCGAACGTGTGCTGTGCCTTCTTGGTGCTCATAGGCGACGGGCTCTACACGCGATTTTCCGCGACGTCCATCCCTCTTCACTCCCCCTCCCAATACCCGCACTTCGCCTCATCCCGCACCGCCGCCCACGTCCGCCCAGCCTGCGCGCTCCCCGGCTTCGGCGATTCCAGCACCGCGAACTTCCCTGAATCCGGGTACTCGCACACGTCCGGCTCGATCATCGTGCTCACGCACAGGTAACAGAGCTCTGCGTCGCTGATGTTGATGATCTGGTACGCGGTCTCCGGGCGGGCCAGCGGTAGCGAGGATGAACTCGCCCGCGCGCACTGAGTGCTGTTCGCCGCCGAATCGCAGCGTGTCGCTCCGGCAACGCGAGGGACAGTTCTTCGTTCGTGTAGTGGCAGGGAAACGAGAAACCGCGCTTGCGGGGATTGAGAACGGTGGTGCGCACGCGCGAGCCCACTCCTCATGTCCCCCCCCTCGCCAGCCGCCTCAACAACCCATCACTCTCCGCATCCATCTGCGGCCCATAACTAACAAGCCACGTACCCCGCACTCCGCCATCCTCCGACCGCAGCGCAAGCAACACCAGCTCCTCCTGCGGATCGCTATCCCCCTCGAAGCGCACCATCTCCGCCACCGCGAGTCGCTCCGGCGCCACCGCGAGGCCCGCGTCGATCGCGTAGAGCCAATCCCCCCGCGCGCGGAAGGAGTCGCGGAAGCCAGCGGCTGCGAGGCGCGCGAGCGCGGCGATCAGAGTCTCCATGCAGCCCACCCTCGCACGTTCTCGCGCCGTCGCCCGCGCAATCGCGAGCGCACAGGCATGCGCGGCGCAACTCTACCCACGGAGGTGCACGCATGACCGAGGCCAGCTTCGACCTCGCGCGCACGCTCGCGCTCGGCGCCGTGCTCCTCGCCACCCTCGCGCTCGAGCGCTTCGCCCCGCACGCACAGCTCTCCCGCCCATGGCGCACGAACCTCGGCCTCTGGCTGACGAATGCGGCGTTCATGCGCGTCGTGTGCGGAGCCTGCGGCTTCGCGCTCGCGGCGTGGTGCGCGGCGCGCGGCTTCGGTGCGCTGCATGCGCTCGCGGCGCCGGCGTGGCTCGCGCTGCCGCTCGGCATCGTCGCGCTCGACGCGGTCTCGTATTTCTGGCACCGCGCGAATCATCGCGTCGGCTGGCTCTGGCGCTTCCATCGCGTGCACCATGCTGACCGCGCGTTCCAAGTCACGACGGCGCTGCGCTTCCACCCGGGAGAGTTGTTACTGGCGCTGCCGCTGCGGCTGGCTGCGATCGCGCTCGTGGGTGTGTCGCCGGCCGGCGTGCTCGCATTCGAGGTGGTGTTCGGCGCGATGAACTTGCTCGAGCACGGCAACTTCGATCTGGCGCGTCGCGTCGAGCCCGCCTTCGCCCGCGTGCTCGTGACGCCCGCGCTGCATCGGCTGCATCACGCGCGCGAGCTGCGCGATCTCAACTCGAACTTCGGCACGGTGCTCTCGCTCTGGGATCGCGCGCTCGGCACGCTGCGCGATTCGGACGGCGCGCACCAAATCGAGACCGGGCTTCCGGGCGCAGCCGGCGAGCGCGAGATGCCGTTCGCACGCGCGCTCGCGGCGCCGTTCGTGCGCGCTGCGGGCGGGCTCCCGAGCGCTTAGGGTCTTAGAGCGGCTTAGGGCGCGCCCGTCGCCAGCGGCTGCAGCACGCGCGCTTCGTGCTCGAGGTGGCGCGAGATCTTGCGCAGCGCTTCCTCGACCACGCCCCGCGCGGCCTCGCGGTCCTCGTACGCGAAGGCCTCGCGCACCCGCGCCAGCTCGACGTCGAGGCGTTCGCGCTCGGCGAGAAGAGCCGCGATGTCTTGGCGCGTGTGCGTCTGCATGGCGGGCGCCGCGGGCGCCGCATCCGGCGCGATGCTCGCGGGCGGCTGCTCCATCTCAGCGCAATGTGCGCCGTGCGGCGCGTGAATCAGCTTGCCGTCGCCGCCGTAGATGCACGAGCCGCCCACCGTGCGGGTCGGGTTATCGGTGAGCGTCCGTTCGCGCACGGTCTGCGCGAGACCAGGGGCCGCGAGCGCCAGCGCCGCGAGCAGCGTCAGGAGCAGCGGACGCATCGGATGTGCAACAGGTCGGGTTCGACGAGTCATTTGGCATCCCCCGTGCCTCTCGTGTCGGCACAATCCGCCGCCCGCTTCGTGATCCGCGTCGCGCCTGGGCCCACGCCGCCCCGCGCAACTGCGACGGGCGTCACACCGGTGCGCAAGAGCGGAACGGTCGGCGGCAGCCGACGCCGCGATTCGCGTAGCATGCGCGTCGTGCATCGAACCGCAGCGAAGGAGCCCCGATGTCCGACTTCTGCCTGACGCAGCGCGAAGGCAATCTCTTCCTGATCACGATCAACCGCCCCGAGGTGATGAACTCGCTCCATCCGCCGGCGAACCGCGCGCTGGCGGCGGCGTTCGACGAGTTCCATAACAGCCCGGAGCTCTGGGTCGCGATCATCACGGGCGCGGGCGATCGCGCCTTCAGCGCGGGCAACGATCTCAAGTATCAAGCGAGCGGCAGCGACATGAGCGGCCAGCCGGCGAGCGGCTTCGGCGGCCTCACCGCGCGCCACGATCTGGTGAAGCCCGTAATCGCCGCGGTGAACGGCGTCGCGATGGGCGGCGGCTTCGAGATCGCGCTCGCCTGCGACCTGATCGTCGCGAGCGAGAACGCTCTGTTCGCTTTGCCCGAGCCGCGCGTCGGGCTCGCGGCGCTCGCTGGCGGCGTGCACCGCCTGCCGCGCCAGATCGGCCTCAAGCAAGCGATGGGCATGATGCTCACGGGCCGGCGCGTGCCTGCGGCCGAGGGCCAGCAGCTCGGCTTCGTGAACGAGGTCGTTCCCGCCGGCCAAGCCCTAACAGGCGCCAAGCGCTGGGCGGCGCAGATTCTCGAGTGCGCGCCGCTCTCGGTGCGCGCGAGCAAGGAGGCCACGATGCGCGGGCTCGGGCTCCCGCTCGAGCAGGCGATGGCGGGCCGTTACGACGGCATCGGCGCGATGGTCAAGAGCCAGGATTTCATCGAGGGCCCGCTCGCGTTCTCTCAGAAGCGGCCCCCTAAATGGCAGGGGAAGTAGCGGCTCGCGCGCCCATCGCTCGCGACGCGCGCCAATAACAAACTGCGCCGAGTGGATATGCCAGCATCGCGCTCACGAGCGCGTAGCGCAGCGAGAGTTTCCCGTACGCCGGCTCGAGCGCGTCGGAGAGCTCGCCGATCCACCACGGGCCGAGGCCGAGCCCGATCAGGTTGAGGAAGAACAACAAGATCGCGGTGGCGCGTGCGCGCATGTGCGGCGGCACGAGGCTCTGCGAGGTCGCATACGTCGGCGGCGGCCACATGCCGCCCGCGATGCCGATCAGCGAGATGCCGATCAGCGCCGCCCACGGGTCGGGCCAGAGCAGAAACGCGACGTTGCATGGCAGCGCGAACGCCGCGGAGAGCGCGGCGATCCGCAACGGCCAACGCACGTCGCGCTTCCCGAGCCGATCCGCGAGGTAACCGCCGAGCAGGCTCGACGCGACGCCGGTGAACAGATTCACGAAGCCGATCGCTACGCCCGCCGTGCGGAGCGAGAAGCCGTGGACGCGCATCAGGAACGACGGCTTCCACATCGCGAAGCCGTAGCCGGCGAACGCGGCGAGGCTCACGCCGGCAGCCATCCAGACGAAGGCCGGTTGCGCGATCAGCACGCGGATCACGTCGCCGAGGCTCGCGTCGCGCGGGGCAGCGCTGCGATCGGGTTCTCGCACGGTCCACGCGAGCAGCGCCGCCAATAACAAGCCTGGAAGCCCGAGCCAGATGAACGCGGCCCGCCAGCCGTACTCTTGGCCGATCCAGCCGCCGAGCACGTTGCCGAGCAGCGTGCCGAACGACACGCCCGTCGCGAAGATTCCGAGCGCAGTCGCGCGGCGCTCGGGCGGAAAAATGTCGGAGATGAGCGCGAACGAGGGCGGCGTTCCGCCCGATTCGCCGAGTGCGACGCCGATGCGCGCGAGCCGCAGCTGCGAGAACGAGCTGACGAAGCCGGTGAGCGCGGTCATCCCGCTCCACACCACCAGGGAGACGACGAGCACCGCGCGGCGTCCGAACTGATCGGCGATGCGCGCGACGGGAATTCCGGCGACTGTGTAGATGAGTGCGAACAGGAAGCCGGTGAGCATGCCGAGCGCGCCGTCGCTGACGCCGAACTCTTGCTTGATGGGCTCCATCAACACGGAGAGCAGCTGCCGGTCGAGGTAGTTGAACGCGTAGACGACGGTGAGCAACGCGAGCACGTAGTTCGCAGTGCGGCGCGGAGGAGTCGTCACGGCGCGCACGCTACCGCGCGTCATTGTTGGCGCGCGATCTCCAAAAGATCGCGCAAATCCGCGACGACGTGATCCGGACTCGGCCCCTCGTGCTTCGCGAGCACGTCGTCGGGCTTCGGCACGCGGCGCGTGATCCACGCGGTGCGCATGCCGAGCGCGGCGGCGCCCGCGATGTCGGCGGTGAGACTGTCGCCGACGTGCAGCGCGTCCTCGGGCTCGACGCCGAGAGCGCCGAGTGTCGCGCGGAAGATCTCGGGGCGCGGCTTACGGAAGCCGACCGCGTCGCTGACGATCACGGCGTCGAAGTGCCAGCGCAGGCCCGCAGCCTCGAGTACGGCGAGCGCCGTCTGCGAATGCGAGAAGTTCGAGCAGACCGCGAGCTGCATGCGCCCGCGCAGCTGCCCGAGCACCTCGGTGTGATGCGCGAGGTGGCGCACCTGGCCGACGAGCAGGCCCATGTGCAGCGCGGTGAGACGCTCGGCGAGATCGTCGGCGCCCGTGATGCCTAGGCCCGCGAGCACGAGGTCGAAGCGCTCGCGCGTCGGGAACTCGCGCCCGGATTCGTAGCGCGGCGCGCGCACCTCCTGATCGACGACGCGCTGGGCGAGCGCGAACTCGGCGAGCGAAACCGGCACTTGGCGCGCGAGCTCGGCATGCAGAACGCCCGCCGTCGAAGGGAACGTGCGGCC
>JANNKN010000569.1:0-20115 GCA_031396315.1 Deltaproteobacteria bacterium | reverse complement strand
CCCCCTCCCGCCCTGCCCGGCCCCCCCCGCCCGCTCCGCGCCGCGTGGGCTCCCCCCCCCCCCCCCCCACTTCGGGGTCGCGCGTTCATGCTGCCGCGCGCAGAATCGCGGCGAGGCGCTCGCACACGGGTCCCGGCGCCGGTGAGCTGCCGATCGCGCTGCCATCGAGGCGCGCGATCGCCTTTGCGCCGCGCACCGAGTTCACCGCGATCAGCTCGCTCGCGCGCGCGAGGTCGTCGCGCGTCAGCTCCGCCTCCGCGATCTCGGGCAGCGTCTCGCGCAGCACGGCGAGTGCGAGGCCACGCACTCCACCGAGCGCGAGCGCGGGCGTCAGCAGCGCGCCGTCCTCGCGCACGAGGATCACGTTCGCGCGCGCGCCCTCGACGAGGCGCCCCTTCGCGTCGAACAGCAACGCTTCGTCGGCGTGCGCGGCCTGGGCGGCTTCTCGCGCAGCCTCCACATCGGGACGCGTGAGCTTCGCGCCCGGCGCCTGCGCGTGCGGCCCGGTGTGCGCCGCCGCGATCGCGCTCCACGCGCGCGGCTCGGGGCCGAACGCGCGCGTCGTGCCGCTCAGCGCGAGTGCGCCGCGCTCATCACAGCGCGCTTCGAGCCGCACGATGCCTTGCGCCGTGCCGAAGCGATACGAGCCGAGTCGCACCAGCTCCGCGAGCGCGCGTTCGGGATCGACGGCGCCGAGGCCGAGCGCCGCGGCGTCGCGTGCGAGCCGCTCCGCGGCGCGACGCCCGAGCGCCACGCGCAGGCCGCTCCAGCGCGCCGTCGTGTAACAGCTGACTTCCGCCACGCGCGCCATCGTGACGCGCGCGCGGCGGATGCGCGACTGTGCCGGGAGCGGCGCGCCCGCCGGGGCTCACACCCGCTGCGCGAGCGGCACCACCGAGCGCTTGGTGTGTCCCTGATAAATCTGCCGCGGCCGGCCGATCTTGTGCTTCTGCTCGTGCATCTCGAGCCACTGCGCGATCCAGCCGGGCAGGCGGCCGATCGCGAACATTGCCGTGAACAGCTTCTCCGGCACGCCGATCGCCGTGTAGATCACGCCCGAGTAGAAATCGACGTTCGGATAGAGGCGGCGCTCGACGAAGTAGTCTTCCTTCAGCGCCAGCTCCTCGAGCTCGACCGCGATCTCGAGCAGCTTGCTGTGCACGCCCATGCGCTGCAGCACCTCGAAGCACGCCTTCTTGATGATCTTCGCGCGCGGGTCGAAGTTCTTGTAGACGCGATGGCCGAAGCCCATCAGGCGCGAGGTGTCGTCGCGGCTCTTGGCGCGCTCGACGAATTCCTTTGCCGTCAGGCCCTCGCCCTCGATTTTCTGGAGCATCTCGATCACTTCTTGGTTCGCGCCGCCGTGGCGCGGCCCCCATAGGGCGTTGATGCCGGCCGAGACCGCCGCGAACAGGTTCGTGTGCGAGGAGCCGACCAGGCGCACGGTGCTGGTCGAGCAGTTCTGTTCGTGGTCGGCGTGCAGAATGAACAGCAGGTCGAGCGCCTTCTCGACGACTGGATCGACCTGATAAGGCTCGCACGGCGTCGCGAACATCAGCTGCAGGAAGTTGCCGACGTACGACAGCTTGTTGTTGGGGTACATGAACGGCTGTCCGATCGACTGCTTCAGCGCATACGCCGCGATCGTCGGCAGCTTCGCGATCAAGCGGTGAATCGAGACCTCCACCTGGCGCGTGGAGCGCGGATCCAGCGAATCCGGGTAGAAGGTCGCGAGTGCCGCGACGCCGGCCGAGCACGCGGCCATCGGATGCGCGTCCTTCGGGAGCGACCGGTAGAAGAGCCGGAAGTCCTCGTGGAGCATCGTGTGGTAGCGGATCGAGTGTGTGAACTCGTCGAGCGCCTTTTTGCTCGGCAGCTCGCCGTACATGAGCAACAGCGCCACCTCGAGGAACGAGCACTTCTCCGCCAGCTCCTCGATCGGGTAGCCGCGGTAGTGGAGGATGCCTTCCTCGCCGTTGATGAAGGCGACCGAGCTCTCACACGAGCCGGTGTTGCCGTAGCCCGGGTCGAGGGTGATTAGGCCGGTCGTATCGCGCAGCTTCTGGATGTCGATCGCCCGCTCGCCCTCCGTTCCCTCGATGATCGGCAGCGAGATTTTCTTCCCGTCGTAGTGAAGCTCGGCCATTTTGGTCATGCGGGATTCCCTTCGGGTCACACGCGCAGCTCTCGCACGAGAGACCGGGGTGATTGCGAACGTTGCAGCGCAGTCGCGGCTCGAAAATCGCTGGCACTATAGACGAGCGCCGCAGAAGCCAACTAGTGGATTCCTCAGGCAATGTCGGAATCGCGTGGAGTGACCGCGCTCACCTACCGCCGGCCGGCGCGATCAGCACGACTTGTCGCTCCCCGCTGCGGAATCGCTCGACGACTTCGCCGAGCGCCACGCCTTCGAGCTTCCGTTCGCGGGCGACGACGACGCGCCCCCCCGAATGGAAGAACGCTTCCACCTCGGCTGGCGTCGCGAGCTCCAAGATCGGGTGGTCCTCGGAGGCGTAGTAGGCGAGCCCGCCCACCAGATTGTGCTCGTCGTAGAGCCCGATCGGGTCGCCCGCCGGTGTCCGCGCGGCGGCGGCTTCGGCGATCGGACGCACACTGCGCAGCGGATCGATCGCGGGATAAAGCTGCGCGAAAGCGGCGAACAACGCCGCGTACGCGAGGCCGATCGGCACGAACACGAAGCGCAGCGCCGAAGTGCGCGCACGCCAGAGCGCGACCCAAGCAACCCCGGCCGCGACGATCGCGCCGAACAAAGTGAGCCCGAACGCGCGCAGCAGGCCAAGGTCGACGTCGGCGAGGTCCCCCGGCCCGACCCAACGGCCGAGCCAGTCGTTTTTGAACAGCCCGGGTAGCGGCGCGCCGCTGCCGAGCTGCAGCGCGAGCGCGCCGAGGAAGGCGAACAGCGCGGCGATCGCGATCGCGAAGAACGCGAGCCGCTTGGGCGCCCGTGCGCGGCCTGCGAGCCAGCGCTCGAGGCCGCCCGCGCAAAGCAGCGCGAGCGCGGGGAAAGCGGGCAGGAGGTAGAGCCCGCGCTTTCCCGTCGAGAGCGAGAAGAACACGAAGCTCGCCCCGACGCAGGCCAGCAGGAAGCGCCAAGCGCGCCTCCGCTCCGGCGTCGTCTCGGGATCGCGCAGGGTGCGAAACGCGCCGATGCCGGCGGCGGGGAAGAGCAGCGTCCAGGGCAGGAAGTCGAGCGGGAGCTGGTAGAGGTAGTAGTAGAGCCGCTGGTCGTGGGCGGTGCCCTCGAAGAAGCGGCCGATCAGGTTCTCGCGCAGCGCCTCGTCTGCGAAGCCGGTGGGTGCGAGTGCCGTCGCCGCAGCGATCCAGGCGACGCCGGGTGCGATCGAGAGCAACGGGCCCCACCACGGAAAAGCGCGGCGGATCTCGCGCAGCCGCCCCTCCCAGGCGAGGTAGGCGATCACGATCAGGATCGGCACGAAGAAGCCGACGGGCCCTTTCGTGAGTACCGCCAGGCCGAGCGCGGCGTGGAAGAGCGCGGCGTTCGCTGTGCGTCGGCCGAGGCCGCGGTCGAGGCGCCAGAACGCTGCGAGCGCGAGCGTCTCGAGCAGCGCGAGCAGCGGATCGAGCTGGACGCGCCGCGAGAGGCGGGCGAACTCGTAAGTCGTCAGCAGCAGACCCGCGCCGACGATGCCCGCGCGGCCACCCAGCAGCCGCGCGCCGAGCGACGCGGTGAGCCACACCAGCAACACACCCGCCGCGGCCGACGGCACGCGCCCCGCGAACTCCGTGACGCGCCCGCCCGCAGCGCCCGCTGCCGCCGCGAGCCAATAGTAGAGCGGCGGTTTCTGCGTGTACGGCTCGTCGTTCAGGTGCAGCAACACGAGCCCGCGCGGCCCCTGCTCGAGCGCGCGCACTTCCTCGGAGATCTGCAGATAGCGCGGCTCATCCGGCGCCGAGGCTTCGAGCCTGCCGAGCTCCGCGAACAGCAGCAGCGCCGCCGCGGCGACGAGCAGCGCGCGCAGCCAAGGCGAGACCGGGGGCGAAGGCGCGAGCATGCGCCGCATCGTAGTCGCCAACGCGCTCGCGCGGTTGCATAAGTCGAGCTCGGGGACGTTCTGGCGTAAGCCCCGGCCGCACGCGATCGCGGGCGGGAAGCCAGGCGTAGCGCGCGAGTGGCCCGCGAGCAGGCCGACGCGCCGGACCGGGATGCGCCCGACTCACGCAAGAGCGTCCTCAGATCGGACGTACGCAATCGACCTGTCCGGCACGGGTGCAGGCGCCTCGTGCGCGCCTACAGTGCCCGGCTCACGCACAGCGGGGGCCCCATGCTGAAGGACGCACGCATCCTCATCACCGGCGCGACGGGGCAGGTCGGCTTGCCACTCACGCGCGCACTGGCGCAGCACAACACCGTGCTCGCGCTCGGGCGCTACGCCAAGCCCGAGGATGCTGCAAAGATCGAAGCTGTTGGCGCGAAGCCCGTGCGCGCCGATCTCGCGACCGGCGATCTCTCCGCGGTGCCGACCGACGCCGACGTCGTGATCAATCTCGCCGTCGCGCGCAGTAACACGCCCGACTTCGACGGCGATCTCGCGATGAACGCCGAGGGCGCGGGCCTCCTGTTCGCGCACTGTCGCCCGAAGCGCGCCTTCATCCACTGCTCGTCCGCGGCCGTCTATCAATGGAAGAACGGCGAGCCTGTCGCGGAAGGCGACCCGCTCGGCGATCACCACCGCGTGATGATGCCGACCTACAGCCTGTGCAAGATCGCGGCGGAGTCGGTCGTGCGCTTCTGTGCGCGGCAGTGGAACACGCCCACCACGATCGCCCGGCTCGGCGTGCCCTACGGCGATAACGGGGGCTGGCCTTGGTATCACCTGATGATGATGAAGGCGGGCGTGCCGATCCCCGTGCACCCGAGCGGCGCGAATCGCTTCCCGCTGTTCCACGAGGACGACTTCGCGCGCACGCTGAGCACGCTCGTCGAGATGGCGAGCGTGCCCGCCGCGATCGTGAACTGGGCGGGCAGCGACGACACGAGCATCGAGGCGTGGTGCGAAGAGCTCGGTCGCTTGACGGGTCTCGTGCCCAAGTTCGACCGCACCGAGAAGGCACTCGCGCCGTTGCCGCTCGACGTACGCAAGCTCGAGGCGCGCGCCGGGAAATCGCGCGTCGCGTGGCGCGACGGCATTCGCCGCATGGTCGCGGCGCGAAATCCCGAGTTGCTACGCAAGCCGTGATGCGACGTTGAGCCTCGCGCCGTACCTCTCGGTCGTCGTTCCGTTCTTCGACGAGCGCGAGAACGTGGCGCCGCTCCATGCCGAGCTCGTGGCGGCGCTCGCGAATGTGAGCGGCGGCGTCGAGTGGATCTACGTCGACGACGGCAGCCGCGACGGCACCGGCGCTGCGCTCGTGAGGCTCGCCCAGGAAGACGCTCGCGTGCGCGTCGTGCAGTTCCCTGAGAACCGCGGTCAGACGGCTGCCCTCGACGCCGGCTTCCGCGCCGCGCGCGGCGAGGTGGTGGCGACGCTCGACGGCGACGGCCAGAACGACCCCGCCGATCTGCCGCGATTGCTCGCCGCGCTCGCCAACGCGGATGTCGTGAATGGCATCCGCGCGAATCGGCAGGACCCCTGGCTGCGCAAGCTCTCGTCGCGTGTCGCGAACGGCTTCCGCAACTGGGCGACGGGCGAGCAAGTCACCGATGTCGGCTGCTCGCTGCGCGTGATGCGCGCCCCGTTCGTGAAGCGCGTGAAGCTCTACCGCGGCCTGCACCGCTTCCTGCCGACCTTGTTACGGCTCGAAGGTGCGCGGCTCGCGGAGCTGCCCGTGAACCATCGCCCGCGGCGCGCGGGCGTCTCCAAGTACGGCATCGGCAACCGGCTGTTCGTCGCGCTCGCGGACCTGATGGCCGTACGCTGGATGATCAAGCGCAGGCTGGCGGCGCTGCCGAGCGACGGATCCTCTGGGAAGTGACGCTGCCGCCGTATACGGCTCGATGACGCGGCGCCTCTGAATATTCGCGCGAGGCCGCAAGCGAAGCGCGCAGCGAGGCGAAGTCTTCGGAGCCGAGCGAAGTCGGCAAGGAAGATTGAATTCCGCGCGCGCTTCGCGCGCGGAGCTCAGCCGCCGGCGAGCTTTACCGTGTATCCGCGTTCCTGCAGCGCTGCGACGATCTTGTCGCGATGGTCGCCTTGGATCTCGATCACCCAGTCTTTGACGGTGCCGCCGGTCCCGCACAGCCGCTTCAGCTCGCCGGCCAGATCCTTCAGCTTGCCTTCGGACACGCCGACTCCCGCGATCGACGTGACGGTCTTGCCGCCGCGCCCCTGGGTCTCGCGGCGCACGCGCACGATGCCGTCGCCGCGTGGCGCGCGCGGGTTTGGAGGGGCCTGAGAGATGCGGCCCTTGCCCGAGGCGTAAACGAGCTTGTCGTCGCGCACGGTCATTCCGTCAGCTCTCCGGACCGGTGCTTCCGTACGTATCGATCGAGCACGCGCCGCATGGTGTCTTCGGTTTGGATTCCGCCGAAGGGCCAGGTGCCCAACATGAACGTGGGCACGCCGCTGACTTGCTCTTCGCGCGCGAGCTCCGTCTTCAGCTCGAGCTCGCGGTGGCCGCGCGCGAGGTCGCGCGCGTCGAGCGGGAGCTCGATCTCGCGCGCGAGTGCCAGCACCTCGTCGTCGCCGAGGGCGAGCTTGCTCTCCTCGAAGAGCGCGGTGAAGACGCGCTCGCGCCACGTCTCACCGCGGCCGGCTCGCTCGGCAGAGAACGCCGCGGCGTTCACCGCCGCCGATGCGGGCCAGATGCGTGGGACGCTGAGCGCCACGCCGAGCTCGCTCGCGACGCGCAACGCGTTCGTTCGGCGCGAGTCGGGAATCTCGGCGCCGGCCTGATGAGGGCCGACCAGCCGCGCGAGATCGAGCGGCGTCCACGCGAGCGCGACGCCGAGCGCCGCGAGCTCACCCGCCATGCGCTGCATCACGCGGTGGGCGACGTAACAAAGGCTCGACGCGAAGTCGTAGTGCACGCGTACGCGCAGCAGCGGAGCATTGCCCTCCATCAGTGGTCGGCGGCCCGGCCGAACAAGCGGGAGTGCTCGACCATTAGACACAGATCCTCGACCACCGCGATGCCCGCCGCTTCGAGCTTCGCGGTGGCGGGGTGCGCGATGCCGAGCTGCAGCCACACGGACTTGGGTTTGTGCTTCAGCGCGAGGATCTCCTCGACGTGGGCCGGGATGTTCGCGGGCGCGCGAAACACGTTGATCATGTCGACCGGCGCGTCGAGCGCGGCGAGGCTCGCGACGGCGCGCTCGCCGAGTACCTCCGCGAGCTTTGGCGAGACGGGCTGGATCGTGAAGCCGCGGCGCTGCATGTAGCGCGGCACGCGGAACGCGTCTTCGTGCTCGCCCGCCTTGATGCCGAGCACCGCGATCGTGCGCGTGTCCTCGAGCAACGCCTTGAGCTCGCGATCGCTGCGCAGCGGCATGTCGACTCCTTCTCCGATGCGTGGCTTCGTTGCCCGCACCATACGTGGCGGATAAGGTGCGCCGCCATCATCGGCGCTGGGGGATCGCGTGCATTCCATCACTCGACGTGTGCTCTGCTTTGCGTGGCTCGCGTTCGGAAGCGCCGCCTTCGCGGCCTCGGACACGACAGTCGCCGAGCGGATCGAGGACCCGGCGCTGCGCACGAAGATCACGACGCTCGCGAACGGGCTGACCGTGCTCACGCTCGAAGATCACGCGACGCCGACCGCGTCGCTCCAAGTGTGGGTGCGAGTCGGCTCCGGCGACGAGTCGCGCTTCACTGGCATCGCGCATCTCTTCGAGCACATGAACTTTCTCAGCTCGAAGAATCTCGCGCCGCTCGGGCCCGAGGCGTACGCGCGCCTGGTCGAGGAGCGCGGCGGACGCGTCAACGCCTTCACCTCACGTGACGTGACGGTGTACTTCGAGGACGTCGCGCCCGAGCACTTGCCGCTGATGATCGCGCTCGAGGGCGAACGCTTCGCGAACCTCGAGGTGACGGAGGAAGCGCTCGACGCCGAGCGGCAGGTGGTGATGGAAGAGCGCCGCGTGCGTACCGAGAACGATCCGGAAGGCGCGGCGTTCGAGGCGCTGATGGGCCTGACTTATCAGGCGCACCCCTACCGGATCCCGACCGTCGGCTGGCAGAGCGACCTCGCAAAGGTGACCGCCGCCGACTGTCAGGCGTTCTGGGACACGTACTACGCCGCGAACAACTTGGTGATCGCGATCGCCGGCGATTTCGACACCGCAGCGACGCTCGCCCTCGTCGAGCGACATTTCGGCGGATTGCGGCGCGCTGCGACGATTCCGCGCAATCCGCAGGAGGAGCCCAGCCAGGATGGGGAGCGGCGCGCGGTCACGCACTTCCCCGTGCAAGCGCCGATCGTGCTCGCGGGCTGGGCGGCGCCGCCCACTGGGCACCCCGACTCGGACGCGCTCGACATCGCGGCGGGTGTGCTCGCGAGCGGCCGCACCAGCCGGCTGTATCGCACGATGGTATTCGATGCGCCGCTCGCGCTCGCGCCGCAAGCCTTCTACTGGGAGCTGCAGCGCGCGGGCATCTTCGTAGCGGGCGCGACGCTGCGGCCCGGCGTCGACGTCGCGAAGGCGGAGCAGACGATCTTCGCCGAGGTCGCGCGGCTCGCTGTCGAGCCGCCGAGCGCCGAGGAATTAGGGCGGGCGAAGCGCGCGCTCGAGGTGGCCTGGATCGGCGGGCAGGGCACTGCCCACGCACTCGCCTCGCGCGTGGCGCAGGATTACGTCGCCTACGGCCGCATCGAGACGCTCGAGGAGAAGCTCGCGGCGATCGAGCGCGTCAGCGCCGAGGATGTGCAGCGCGTGGTCCGGCAATACCTCGGTCCGAGGAAGCGCAGCGTCGTGCAGGTCTTCCCGCCGGCGGCAGAGGAGGGCCAACCATGAGCGCAGCGCGACGATTTCTGCTCGGGGCGTGCGTCGCGGGGGCGCTCGCGGGCTGCGCGAACGAGCCGTTCGCGTGGGAGCTGCCGCCCGCGGTCGCGGTCGAGCGGCCGATCGTCGATCCGTCGCGCCTGCACCGCACGACGCTGGCGAACGGGCTCCAGATCGTCGTGCTCGAGGATCTCCGGCTGCCGAAATTTTCCGCGGGCTTCATCGCCCTGCGCGGCGCCGCGATCGAGACGCCTGACGAACTCGGAATCGCGGTATTCACCGCGGCGCTGATGGAGCGCGGCGCGGGCAAGCGCGATGCGCTCGCGCTCGCTGCCGCAGTCGAAGATCTCGGCGCGGAGCTCGATGTCTTCGCGGATTGGGACACGCTGCGCGCGAGCGTCTCCGGCCTCTCGCGCGACCGGGATGCGCTGTTTGGCGTGCTCGCGGACGTCGTGCGCCGGCCGCGCTTCGAAGCCGCCGATGCTGCGCGCGCCGTCGCCGAGCAGCGTGCCGCGCTGGCGCAGGCGAAGGACGACCCGGCCGCGCTTGCAGCGCGACATTTCATGCGCGCACTCTACGGCGCGCATCGGCTCGGCAGCCCGGCAGCCGGCGAGGATGCGATCGTCGCTCGCTTCGAGCCCAGCAGCGCGCGCGCCTTCCACGCGCGAGTTGTTACGCCCGCGGGCGCGATCCTGTGGGCGGTGGGGGACGTCGACGCCGCGGCGTTCCTTGCGCAGGCCGAACGCGCATTTGGCGGCTTGCGCGGCGGCGCGGTCGCGGCGCTTCCCGCCGCAACGCCGGCACCGGAGAAGCGGCGTGTCGTACTCGTCGATCGCCCGGAGGCCGGCCAGGCGCAGATCGCGATCGGCCACGAAGGCATCGCGCGCACGGACGAGCGACGGCTCGCCGTTCAGCTGCTGAATTCCGCATTCGGGGCGAGCGGCTTTTCGTCGCGGCTGATGGCGCGGATTCGCGCGAAGGAAGGTTTGACTTACGGAATCAACTCGCAGTTCTCGCAGCAGCGCGTGCCGGGGCCGTTCGTGGTTTCCACCTTCACGCGCGTGCCCGAAGTCGGGAAGCTGCTCGCGAGCACGTTCGACGAGCTCGAGCGCCTGCGCAGCGATCCGCCCGCGGGCGAGGAGCTCGCGCACGCGCGGCAGCTGCGCATCGGCGGCTTCCCGCTCGCGCTCGAGACGACGGGGGCGGTGATGTCGGCGCTGCTCGATCTCGACGTGTACGGCCTCCCGCGCGACACCCTCGACACGTATCGAAGTCGGATTCGGGCGATCACGGAGGAGGAGATCGGGGCTGCTGCGCGCGCGCTGATCCATCCGGAGCGCGCCACCCTCGTCGTCGTGGGGCCGGCCGCTGCGCTGCGCGAATCGCTCGCGAAGTACGGCGAAGTCGAGGTCGTCGCCCCGTAGCGACCGCTCGTACGCACCGGGGTCAGACCCCGGGTGCGTACGAAGCGCGCGCTGGCACTTGCCGTCCGACCGATCGGTCGTCTAAGGTGCGGTGCGCTTTCGACCGATTGGTCGGTGCGACGCGAGCGAGGCCCTCACAGCGTGCTTCCCACCTCACGCGAGAAGATCCTGGACGTCGCCGAGGCGCGTTTCGCGCAGCGCGGCTACGCGGGCGTCGGGCTGCGCGAGGTCGCGGACGCGGCGGGGCTCGGGAAGTCGTCGCTCTTCCACCACTTCCCGACCAAAGCGGCGCTCTACGGCGCCGTGCTCGACCGCGTGATCGAACGCATCGAGCAGCGCATGCGGCCCGCGCTCGAGCCTGGCGGCGACCCGCGCGAGCAGCTCTCGGCCGCGGTCGTCGCGCTGATCGACACGCTCGCCGAGGATCCGCCGGCCGCACGCCTGTTGTTACGGACCGTGTTCGAGGACGACGATCTCTCGCCTACGGAGGCGCCCGAGCTGATGGCCTCCGAGCAGCGCCTCGATGCGCTGATCGCGCGCATCGCGCGAGTCATTACGGACGGTGTCGCCAGCGGCGCCTTCCGCCCGATCTCGGCGCCCGACGCGATCCAGACGCTGATCGGTGCGGTCGTGTTCCCATTCGCGTCGGGCGAGTTCGGCGAGAAGCTCGCCGGCGAGATCTTCAGCGCCGAAGCCATCGCGCGCCGCAAGCGCGAGGTGCTCGCGCTCATTCAATTTGGCTGGATGCGCCCGCATTCTCAAGGAGACCCATCGTGAACAAGTTCCTCCCCGAGCACCGCAAGCTGATCGGCTCGTTCGAAGTCGTCGACGTGACGGACGAGCGCGAGGTCGCGCGTCTGCGCGACCACGTGAACGCCGGCGTGCCGCTATCCGTGAACTGGACCTGGGAGTACGGCAGCGAAGTCGCGGAGCTGCGCAACCTCTACGAGAAGGGCAAGACGGCGCAGTGGAATGCCGAGACCGATCTCGATTGGTCGATTCCCGTGACACCTAACGATTGGGTGCTCGCACCCGAAGGTTCGATCCTCGCGCAGGCCACGAAGCTGATGGGCAAGGACGAAGCCACGCAGAAGCAGGCCGCGTTCGACGAGCTCAACTACCTGCTCTCGCAGCTGTTGCACGGCGAGCAGGCGGCCCTCCAGCTGTGCGGCCAGCTCGTCAACGTTTGCGACAAGATGGACCAGAAGTGGTACGCCGCTTCTCAGGTGATCGACGAGGCGCGCCACGTCGAGGTGCTCTCGAAATTCCTGACGCGCAAGATGAACGGCATCTACCCGATCGGCGCCACGCTCAAGTACTTGCTCGATCAGCTGCTCGAGGCGCAGGGCGTGCAGAAGAAGACACTCGGCATGCAGACGCTCTTCGAGGGCACCGCCGTCGGCATCATGGATCTGATGCGCACGTTCTCTCGCAACCCGTTCGTGAGCGAGATGATCAAGCGCGTCGAGCAGGACGAAGCGCGCCATGCCGCGTTCGGTGTGCTGATGATGCGCCGCGTGGTGAAGGACGCCAGCGAGGCCGAGCGCAACGATATGGAGGACTGGGCGTTCGCGATCCTCGAGACGCTGAACGCAAACCAGCAGCTCGACATGCTGCGCGTGCTCGGCGCCAAGTACGGCATCGATCCGGTGGCGTTCACGCAGATCCTCACCTCGCTGCCGAACCACGCGGACCTCAACAGCCCCATCTTCATGCACACCGTAATCCCGAACCTGCAGCGGCTCGGCCTGCTCACGAAGCGCACCGAAGCGAGCTGGCGCAAGGTGGGCATGATGGTCGACCACCGCGGCGGCGCGCCGACGGGGAGCCTGCCGCTCGTCGCGTAGGCTCGCGCCGTGCGTGGAGGCTTGCGGCCATGAGAGTTCGATTCACGCGGCGAGCGCTGCTCGTGTCCTGTTACGTGAGCGCGCTGTGGCTCTGCGCGGCCGGTGCCTTCGCGGGCGCCGCGAAGTACGACCCGCTCGCGCTCGCGGCCGGCAGCGCGCCTCGCGTGCTCGACGTCTCCGTGAGCGACGGCTCGCGCGAGATCCCACTGCGGCTCTATCTGCCGGCGAAGCTCGCTGCGCGCACGCCGGTCGTGCTCTTCAGTCACGGGCTCGGCGGCTCACGCGAGGGCAACGCCTATTGCGGAACGCATTGGGCAGCGCGCGGTTACGTCGCCGTCTTCTTGCAACACCCGGGCAGCGACACTTCGGTCTGGGAGGGCTTGCCGCGCGAAGAGCGCATGGACGCGATGCGAGAAGCCGCGAGCCTGAAGAACTTCACGCGCCGCATCGGCGACGTGACGGCCACGCTCGATGCGCTCAAGCAGTGGAACGCCGCTGGCAGTGGCCACGCGCTCGCTGGCAAGCTCGACCTCGCGCGCATCGGCATGTCGGGTCACTCGTTCGGCGCCATCGTGACGCAGGCCGTGAGCGGCCAGCAGATGCCGCTGATCGGCGGTCGCTTCAACGATCCACGCATCCGGTCCGCGCTCCTGATGAGTCCGAGCAAGCCGCGCCGGGGCAGCGCAGAAGACGCTTTCGGGGCGGTAGCGATTCCATGGCTGTTGATGACCGGCACGCACGATGGCGGCGAGATCGGCGGGCAGACGCCCGCGACCCGCATGAGCGTATTCCCCGCGCTCCCGGTCCGTAACAAGTACGAGCTGGTGCTCGACGGCGCCGAGCACTCCGCCTTCACCGATCGCGCGCTGCCCGGCGACCAGCAACCGCGCAACCCGAACCACCACCGGGCGATCCTCGCGCTCAGCACCGCCTTCTGGGACGCGACCCTCCGGAGCGACTCCGCAGCGAGAGCGTGGCTCGACGGCGACGGCGCGCGCTCGGTGCTGAAGGCGAAGGACCGCTGGCAGAGGAAGTAGCGGCTGCGAATCGGTCAGAACGCGGAGTAGCCGCCGTCCGCCACGAGCTGCGCACCGGTAACGAAGATCGAGGCGTCGCAGGCGAGGAAAGCGACGACCGGCGCGATGTCGCTCGCGAGGCCCATGCGCCCGATCGGCATCTTCGCGAGCCAGTACGCAAGCGTCTGCTGCAGCGTGAGCTGCGCGCCGTCGCCGCCGACCATAGGCTCGTGCTTCGCGCCGAGGTTCGTCGCGCACGGGCCCGGCAGCACCGCGTTCACGCGGATCCCGCTGGCGGCGAGCTCGAGGGCCACGGCGCGCGACAGCATCGCGATCGCCCCCTTCGATGCGCTGTAGGCGGCATAGCGATCGCCGGCGACTGCGCCGTACACGGACGAGATGTTGACGATCGACGGCTTCGCGCCGTGGCGCGCCGCGGTCTCCTTCATCAAGGGCGCGAAGGTCTGCATGCCGACGTAGGGGCCTTCGACGTTGATCTGGTACTGCGCGCGTAGATCCTCGACCGGCGCTTCGAGGAAGCTGCGCGCGAGCATGATGCCGGCGTTGTTCACGAGCACGTCGAGCCGGTTGCACTCCGCGCGCACGCGCTCGTGCACGGCGCGCCAGTCATCCGCGTTCGAGACGTCGTGGCGCAGCGACGCGTGGCCGTCGCCTGCGAGTGCGGCGGCGGTCGCGGCCGCCGTGCTCGCGTCGAGGTCCGTGCACACGACGCGCGCGCCGAGGCTTGCGAGCACCTCGCAGCACGCGCGGCCGATGCCTGAGCCCGCGCCGGTGACGAGTGCGCTGCGGCCGGAGAGGTCGAAGAGCGGATGCATGGCGGTCCTCTCGAAGCGCCGGGAGTCAGCGCGGCGAGCGACCGTACACGAGGCCGAAGCCCTCGCTCTGGTAGGCGAGCAGGGTGAGCAGCGTGTCGGACGCGGCGCCGATCACGCCGGGGCTCAGCGACAGGAACCAGTTCTCCTGCGTCCGGTAGATCGGGGTCGTGTAGAACGGGAAGACCGCGGCGCGCCGGCGATCGGCACTCGTGTTCGCGCCGGTGCGATGCCAGATGCGGCTCTCGAAGGCGATTGCGCTGCCCGCCGGCGCCTCCGCCGAGACGGCGCGCACACTCGCGTCGGCATCGGTCGGCATGCGATTCCAGCGGTGGCTGCCGACGACGACCTCCGTCGCGCCATTCTCGCGCGTGAAGTCGTCGATGCACCACGCGACGTTCATGCCCTGCGGCGATTGCGACCATGGCTCCGGCACGAACACCTGGTCGGCGTGCAGCACGCCGGCCGTCGCGCCTGGGCCGGTGATGTTTCCCGAGATGTTGGAGAGCAGCGCGGGCCAGCCGATCGTCGCGCGCACCAAGTCCATCGCGACCGGATGCTCGGCGAGATCGCAGAACACGGGATCACGATTCAATAGGTTCCAGACGCGGACGTTGCGCTCGTCGAGATCGAGCCCGAAGCCGTGCTGCGCGCGGCCGCGCGCGTGGTCGTCGTCCGCGGCGCGGTAGATCGCCTCGCGCGCACGGGCGAGCTGCCCAGGCGTCAGCACGTCGGGGATCACGCAGACGCCGAGCTCGCGCAGATTCTGCAGCGCCGCCGCGGTGTCGCGCGTCGGCGCGGGCAGGGGTAGCGAGGCGAGCTCCGCCGCGATCGGCGCACGCGCATCAGGCTGCGAGTCCACTTGCATCGCGAAGCCGAGGCGCTGCTTCGCATTCACGCGCGCACCGGGGGCTGCGGCCGCTCGCCGATGATCTCGGCTCCGACGCGCGAGTTCGCGTCGGGCCCCAGCTTGAGCCGCGCGAACAGCTCGGCCGATAGCTGTGCCTGCGTTTCCATGGAGAGTGTCGCGTTGAAGTTGACCTGCGGGCGCAGGAAGTCGGCGCAGTAGTAACCGAAGAGCAGGGCGCGCTCGCGGTCCTTCGTCACGTTGGCGCCCGAGGTGTGCCAGACGCGCCCGTCCACCGCGACGATCGATCCGCGCGGCGCCGTGAATGCCTCCATCCGCGGCAGCGGGTTTGCGGGCACCTCCGCGCGACGCGTGAAGCGCTGGCTGCCGGGGAGGTAGAGCGTGCCGCCGTTCTCGCGGACCACGTCGTCGAGGCACCACACGATGTTCATGCTCCACGGCGCGAGCCACGGCTCGGGCACGACGAGCGCCTGATCGGAGTGCAGCGACATCGAACCGCTGCCCGGCTTCGCGATGTTCGCCGTGAAGTTCGAGATCGTGAAATGCTCGCCGAGCAGCCCGCGCACCAGCGCGGTCGCGACGGGATGCAGGATCAGCTCGCGGAAGATCGGGTGCAGATCCAGCAGATTGAACACGCGCACGTTTGCGGAGTTCGGGTCGAGCGCGGGCATGAAGGTGGCAAGGCCCCGGCGCTCGCTCTCCGCGGCAGCGTCTACGAGCGCTGCCCGCGCGCGCTCCGCTTCCTCGCCCGTGAGCACGCCCTCGACCACGGCGACGCCGTCCGCGCGCAGGGCGGCGAGTGCGGGGGCAAGGTCGGCTTCGGCGAGCGGCGGCATGCAGCGGAGTTTGCAGCGAGTCACGACTCGCGGCACGGCGCTCGCGCGATTTCCGAGCGCGGAAGTGAGGCGCCGAGCACAGAATCCGACCGGCGGCGCAGAATCCACCGCGGATGGGCGTACGCGGTATAGAAGGACGCAACCAAGAGGACCGGCTGAACCCGTGTGCCATTTCATCCTCGCAGTGCTCCCGAGGACGGCATCGCCGAGCGCAATTCTCGCTGCGTGCGATGCCACCCGCTTCGCATTCACGCCGCTCGCGGATGGCGCCGTGGCGCCGCTGGCTGCGGATGAAGTGGCGTATCGCGCGACCCGCGCCCGATGCGACTGCGGGACCGAGATCGGCGCGGACCTCGTCGACCCTGCGACCGGCCGTTCAGATCGCGAGATTCACGAGCTGCGCCGCGCGGAGCGGCTCGCGAAGCGGAAGAGTTGGAGTCCGGCCCGGCTCGCGCGCTGGGCGGAGGAGCGGGAGACGCGGGCCGCTCATCTGCGCGAGGCAGCCCGCTACCACGCGGATCACGCACTCACGGCAGAAGACTGGTGCGCAATGATCCGCTCCGTGATCGAGCAGGGCGCCTCGCTCCGGATCGGGCTCGTGAAGCACTTCGGCGAGCCCGAGTCCGTCGTCGCGCACCGCGAGCGCCTGCGGCTCGCGAATCTCGCGCCGGCATTCTTACGAAGGTTCGAGGACGACGTGCTCTACGAGTTCGCGCGCTGACGGCTCACAGCCTCACGCTTCGCAGCCGCAACGCATTCGCGATCACGCTCACGCTCGACAGGCTCATCGCCGCCGCTGCGAGCATCGGCGAGAGCAGGGCGCCCGTGAGCGGGTAAAGCGCGCCGGCTGCGAGCGGGATGCCGAGCGCGTTGTACGCGAACGCCCAGAACAAGTTCTGCCGGATGTTACGGCGCGTCGCCCGCGAGAGGTGGCGCGCGCGCACGAGCGCGCGCAAATCGCCGCGCAGCAGCGTGACGGCCGCGCTCCGCAGCGCGACGTCGGCGCCGGTGCCCATCGCGATGCCGACGTTTGCGGCGGCGAGCGCGGGCGCGTCGTTGACGCCGTCGCCCGCCATCGCGACGCGCTGCCCGCGGCGCTGGCGCTCGCGCACGACGTCGAGCTTCTGCTGCGGCAACACCTCCGCGACGACTTCAGCGATGCCGAGCTGTTTCGCGACGTGCTCCGCCGTCGCCCGTTGATCGCCCGAGAGCAGTACGAGCGTCAGTCCGTCGGCTTGCAGCGCGGCGACGGCCTCGGCGGCGCTCGGCTTGATCGGGTCGGCGACCCCGAGTGCGCCCAATAACTGGCCGTCGCGCGCGGCGAACATCACCGTCTGGCCCGCGCGCCGCAGCTCGTCAGCGCGCGCGCGCAGCTCCGCGACGTCGACGCGGAGCTCCACCATCAGCGCCGAGTTGCCGAGCGCGCAATCGCGACCGTCGACGCGCGCGCGAACGCCGAGGCCGGTGCGTGCCGTGAAGCCCTCCGCTGCCGGAGCCTCGATCCCCCGCGCAGCAGCGCCCGCGAGGACGGCTGCGGCGAGCGGGTGTTCGCTGCCGCGTTCGAGCGACGCCGCGACCCGCAATAACTCGGCTTCGCTGGCGTTGCCGGCCGTCAACAGTGAGACGAGTGCTGGCTTGCCCTCGGTGAGCGTGCCCGTCTTGTCGACGAACAGCGTCTCCACCTGCGCGAGCGTCTCGAGCGCCTCGGCGTCGCGAAAGAGCACGCCGGCCCGCGCGCCGCGGCCCGTGGCTACGAGGATCGACATCGGGGTCGCGAGCCCGAGCGCGCACGGGCAGGCGATGATCAGCACCGAGACCGCGGCGACGAGTGCGTGGGCGAGGCGCGGCTCGGGGCCGAGCGCCCACCACGCAGCCGCTGCGAGCAGCGCCGCCGCCACGACCGCGGGCACGAACCACGCGCTGACGGCGTCTGCGAGGCGCTGGCTCGGCGCGCGCGAGCGCTGCGCGTCGGCGACGAGCGCGACGATGCGCGCGAGCAGCGTGCCCTGGCCGACGGCGTCGGCGCGCATTACGAAGCTGCCCGCGCCGTTCAGCGTTCCGCCTGTTACGGAATCGCCGCGCGCCTTCGAAACCGGCATCGGTTCGCCCGTCAGCATGGATTCGTCCACTGCGCTCTCGCCAGAGAGCACGCTGCCGTCGACCGGCACGGCCTCCCCGGGCCGCACGCGCAGGCGATTCCCTGGCACGACGTGCTCGAGGGGCACGTCTTCGTCGCCGTCGTCGGTCACCCGGCGCGCGTTCTTGGGCGCGAGCCGTAACAACGCTCGGATCGCGTCGCCGGTGCGAGCGCGCGCGCGCAGCTCGAGGACCTGGCCGAGCAGTACGAGCGTGACGATCACCGCGGCTGCCTCGAAGTAGACGGGCACGCGGCCGTGCGCGTCGCGTACTCCGGCCGGGAACGCGTTCGGCGCCAGCAACGCCGCCGCGCTCGCGAGCCAGGCGGCGCCGGTCCCGAGCGCGATCAGCGTGAACATGTTCGGGCGCAAGGGGCGGAGCGACGCCCAGGCGCGCGTGAAGAAGGGCGCCGCGCACCAGGCAACGACCGGCGTCGCGAGCGCGGCCTGCACCCACGCAGTCGGGAATGCGTGCGAGAGCGGCCAGCCCGGCAGCATCTCGCCCATCGCGAGTGCGAACACCGGCAGCGTGAGCGCAGCGCTGATCGCGAAGCGCCGCTGCATGTCGCGCAGCTCGGGGTTGTCCTCGGGCTCCGCGCTGATTTCGCGCGGCTCGAGCGCCATCCCGCAGATCGGGCAGGTGCCCGGCCCGATCGAGCGCACCTCGGGATCCATCGGGCAGATGTATTCGCGTGTGTCGGGCGCGCCTCCCGCAGCGGGTGCGGGCGGCGGTGTGAGGTAAAGCGCGGGCTCGGCCTGGAAACGCGCGAGGCAGCGCGGGTTGCAGAAGTGGTAGAGCGTTCCCTGATGACGAAACTGGTGCGGCCCGTCGCGCGCGACGCGCATCCCACAGACGGGATCGAGGGCGCCCCCGTCTGCGGAATCCGAGGGCGCGCTCGTGTCGCTCATCGCCTCTTCCTCGCCGCGCCGCGGGTCGCTGGCTGCGCAGCTGCGTCACCGTATTGAGTGCCCGCGCGCGCCAGCTGGCTCGCCACCTGGGCGCGCAGCGCCGGGGGCTCGAGCAGCTCGGCGTCCGCGCCGAACGAAAGCACCCAGCTCGCGAGCTCGTCGCCGGGGCCTACTTCCATTGTGAGCTCGATCTCGCCGCTCGGGAGGCGCGCGATCTTCTGCGACGGGTGCCAATCGTGTTCGCGCACGTAGAGCGCGCGCCGCGCCGCGAACCGAATCCGCACGTGCTCGGGCGGCTCGATCACGACGCCGAACGCGGAGGCCGCGCGCGCCTCGAAGTCGAAGTCGTCGGGAATCGTGAAGCGCTTCGGTGTCAGCTCCGGCTCCTGAATGCGGTCCACCGCGAAGGTGCGCAGCTCGCCGGACTTGTGGTCGAGGCCGATCGTGTAGAGCCCGCCGCTGCGATACCAGACGCGATACGGATCGAACTCGCGGGCGCGCGTCTCGCCGGTGCGCGCGGTCGTGTATTTCATGCGCACCGTGCGCCGCGCGAGCACGGCCTCGTTCAGCGCACGGATCACGTCCGCGAGATCGGCGTAATTCTTGTGCGGCCCGGGCAGCACGCGGAACGATTCGCGCAGCTTCGCGAGGAAAACCGCCAGCTCGGGCCCGAGGCTCGCGCGGATCTTCGCCAGCGCAGACTGGATCGAATCGTGAAAGACGGTGCCCTCGAGGCTCCGTAACAAGTCTTCGCTGAAGCCGAGCGCCAGCAGCTCGTCCGGCGTGAAAGGCGTGTCGCCGAGCCGAAAGCCGTCGATCACACGATAAAACACGCGGCCCTCGCGGCGCTCACTCGTGATCGGAAATCCCGCGAACATCAGCGCATCGAGATCGCGATACACCGTGCGCCGATTGCAATCGAGCTCACCCGCCAGCGAATCCGCGACCACCCCATACCGCGCCTTCGCAAGCAGCTGAATCAGCCTCCACTGCCGCGAAAGTTGCTCACCCCGCATGCAATCCCTCGCTGGGCCTCGACGAAGCTCTCACTTCCTCGATCGCTGCGCGTGCACCCTAGCGCGCAACGCAGCCAGGGCGGCTCGAAGCCGCCCTGGCTGCGCCACTCCCAATAACTGATTCACGACCGACCGAAGTCCCATCCGCGCCAAGACGCGAACCGACCAGCGCCGAGCGGCGGGCCGGGGGCAGCGGAGCGCAAATCAAGCGGAGCGAGGCCCCAACGCAATGCCCGCCCGAAGCGCGCTGCATCGAAAATCTGCACGATCGCCGTGTACGACCAGGGCCGAGTGAGCCATTGCGCTCCGCA
>JANNKN010000465.1:0-4139 GCA_031396315.1 Deltaproteobacteria bacterium | reverse complement strand
GCGGCGCAGCGGTGCTCGCGACCTGGGACGATCACGATTCCTGTGGCGACGACCGCTACGGCGCGGACATCGATCCTGCGCTCGTCGCCGCGGCGCGCGAGGCGTTTCACCGCCGCGCACCCGTCACGCACTCGTCGCCGGAGCTGTACTGCCGCGCGGACGTCGGCGACGCGTGCATTCTGATGCTCGACGCGCGTTCGTTTCGCAGCGCGAGGAACGCGCGGGGCGACCGCAACGGCATGCTCGGTGCGATGCAATGGAGCTGGCTCGAAGCGCAGCTCGCGCTACCGCGCCCGCGCTACACGCTCGTGTGCAACGGTTCGCCGCTGCACGACTACCGCAGCGAGGGCTGGCTCGCGTGGCCCGCGGCGCGCGCGCGCATGCTCGCGCTGTTGCGCGATACGCCGGGCGTGCTGTTCCTCGCCGGCGACGTTCACGACAACGAGCTGGGTGAAGCGGACGGCGTGATCGAGGTCGTGTCGTCGGCGGTGGCGCGCATCGGGAAGATCATGCGCTGGAAACTCGGGAATTATGGCGTGCTGGAGCTGGGAGAAGACGGCGTGCGCGTGAAGCTGCGCGGGCGGCAGAAGAAGCAGAGGCGCGAGGAGTGGATTGCGCTCGAGGCGTGGCGCTTGGGCCCGAAGGAGCGCACCAAGCGGAAGCGCTGACTTTGCGCTCCGCGCGGCGTCCGCCCGGCGCCGTGCGCTTCAGGGCTCCGGGCGCGGGCAGTAGAGCAGGCTGCCCGGGTCGTCCTCTTTCGCGGCGATCCACTCCGCCAGCGCGGCTTGGTGTGCGAGCAAGTCGTCGCCCGCGAGCCGTCGCTTCGCTTCCTCCGAGTCGCGCCGACCCGCGCGCAGCAGCTCGACTGCGCCCGGCACGTCGTCGATGCGCGCGTAGTCGATGGCCGCATCGAGAAAGCGGAAGACGCCGAGCGCGGCCGGGGCAGTGTCCACTTGCTGCAGCGAGCCAAGGGCGGCGAGCTCTTCCGCCGTCGGGTGCGCTCGCACGGGACAGCTTGGATCGTCGAGCGGGCAGATATGGGGCCAGGGAATGATGCGCACGTCGCGCGCGCGCCCGAGCCGCATTTTTTCGACCCAGCACAGCAGGTGCTCCCGCTCGGCTGCGCCGACCGGCAGCGCCTCGATCGCCGTCACGAGTGGGGGGAAGGGCGCGTAGTTGCTGCGCAGCCTGCTGCGGAGGCGTTGGCGGGTCGCCGTCGCGAGCGACGCGTGGAAGAGCTGCGACAGCTCATCCTCGCCGGCCGCCTCGCCGAGCCGTTCGTAGAGCGCCTCGGCGCACGCCGCCGGCGTTTGCGCGAACAACTGCTCGATTCGGTCGCGCCGAGCCAACGTGCCAGGGTCGTCGGCCGAGAAGCGCAGCGCGAGTTCGGCGCGCAGCGTCGCCTCGTCTTCTTCGCACGCGTGCGCGGCGTGCGTCGAGAGTGAGCACGCGAGCGCAATGCCCAGCAGCAGTCTCAGATCCATGCGCGAGTCCTCCGGTCGAGGTGCCCGCCACTCTACGGCGACCGCTCCCTAATAGCGATAGTGATCCGGCTTGTAGGGCCCGTCGACCGGAACGTCGAGATAGCTCGCCTGGGCGGGCGAGAGCTGCGTGAGCTTCACACCGAGGTGATCGAGGTGGAGGCGCGCGACTTCCTCGTCGAGCTTCTTGGGCAGCACGTACACCTTCTTCTCGTACGTTCCAGCGTTGGCATGCAAATCGAGCTGCGCGAGGACTTGGTTCGTGAAGCTCGCCGACATCACGAAGCTCGGGTGGCCGGTCGCGCAGCCGAGATTCAGCAGCCGGCCCTCGGCGAGCACGAGGATGCTCTTGCCGTTCGGGAACACGAACTCGTCGTACTGTGGCTTGATGTTGATGCGCTGGATGTCGGGGATGGCCTTGAGCCCGGCCATGTCGATCTCGTTGTCGAAATGGCCGATGTTTCCGACGATCGCCTTGTCCTTCATGCGCGACATGTCTTCCGCCGCGATCACGTGCGAGTTGCCCGTTGCGGTGATGAAGATGTCCGCCGTCTCGAGCACTTCGTCGAGCGTCGTGACCTGATAACCCTCCATCGCCGCCTGCAGCGCGCAGATCGGGTCGATCTCGGTGATGACGACGCGGCAGCCCTGGCCGCGCAGCGCCTGCGCGCAGCCCTTGCCGACTTCGCCGAAGCCCGCGACGACGGCTACCTTGCCGCCGAGCATCACGTCGGTTGCGCGCATCAGGCCGTCGGGCAGCGAGTGCCGGCAGCCGTAGATGTTGTCGAACTTCGACTTCGTCACGGAGTCGTTCACATTGATCGCAGGGAAGAGCAGGGTTCCTGCGCGCTCCATCTGGTAGAGGCGATGCACGCCCGTGGTGGTCTCCTCGGAGACGCCGCGCACTTTGGGCGAGATGCGGGCCCAGACGCCGGGATGCGTGCGCTGCATGTCGCGCGCGAGCTGCAGGATCACGCCCCACTCCTCGGGGTCGGTCTTCGCATTGAACTGCGGGACCGCGCCGGCACGCTCCCACTCGAGGCCCTTGTGCAGGATCAGCGTCGCGTCGCCGCCGTCGTCGACGAGCAGGTCGGGGCCCGAGCCGTCCGGCCATAACAAGGCGGCTGCGGTGCACCACCAATACTCTTCGAGCGTCTCGCCCTTCCACGCATAGACGGCAATGCCGCGCGGGCGCTCGAGCGTTCCCTCCGGGCCGACCGCCACGGCCGCGGCCGCGGAATCTTGCGTCGAGAAGATGTTGCACGAGACCCAGCGCACGTCGGCGCCGAGCGCCGTCAGCGTCTCGATCAACACCGCGGTCTGCACCGTCATGTGCAGGGAGCCCATCACCTTGACGCCGCGCAGCGGCTTCGACGCGCCATGGCGTCGGCGCAGCTCCATCAGGCCCGGCATCTCGTGCTCGGCGAGGCGAATCTCCTTGCGGCCGAACTCATGGAGAGAAAGGTCCTTCACCTTGAACGCGGGGATGGCTGCGGGCATCGGGGCTCCTGGGTTCGGGCTATTCATCCGTGCATCCGGATGGATTGGAGAATACGGCGCACGCTAGGGAAATGCCTGATCGCCGGCCACCGCCAAGTGCAGCCGGGAATCGATCGAGTCGGGTCTCGTTTGCCCCGTTTCAGCCTCCCGGGGCCTGGTTCCGTGGCTCTACCGGCATACCCTCGGCTCCCCGATGTCGCCGTTGCCGTCCGAAGCCGCTCCCGACTACGCGCGCGTGGTGCCGCGCGACGCTGCCGCGCTGGTGCTCTGCCGCCGCGATCTGGGCGAGCCCCAGATCCTGCTCGGGCGCCGCGCGGGCGGGCTCAAGTTCATGCCCAACCTCTATGTGTTCCCTGGTGGGCGCGTCGATCCGGCCGATGCGCGTGCCGCGCGCGCCACCGACCTGCGCGAAGACGTGCTCGCGAAGCTCACACGCGGCGCTTCCCCCGCGCGCGCCCACGCGCTCGCGATGGCAGCGGTGCGTGAGACGTTCGAGGAAGCGGGCCTGCTCGTCGGCCAGCGCGCCGAGCGCCGCCTGCGCAGCAAGTCGGAATCGTGGAGCAAATTCTTCGCGAACCGCTTCGTGCCCGCGCTGCACGGCCTCGACTACATCGCGCGCGCGATCACTCCTCCCGGCAACCCACGCCGCTTCGACACGCGCTTCTTCCTCGCGGACGCCAGCCACGCCCACGCGCCCGACGAGCTGTTAGGCAGCGGCGAGCTCCTCGATCTTCGTTGGGTCGCGCTCAGCAACATCCGCGACCTGCCGATCCCCGAAGCCACGCGGATGGTGATCGCCGAAGTCGAGAAGCGCGTCGCCACTTCCGACCCCCAGAGCGTGCCAATCCCCTTCGCGCGCTACACCCGCGGCGGCATCAGACTCGAGCACATCTAAGAGCGCGTCGGCACGAGCACCTCCCGTGCACGCGCGCTGCGTCGGATTCAGAGCGCCTCGAAGGCGCTCTGAATCCGCTCCCCAATTCCGCCCACCGACTTCGATCGAAGCTCAGCTCGGCCTACCGCCACCACGCGCACCTCGCACCCGAGCGGCGGGGCGGGCGCGGCTGCGCGGAAATCAAGCGCAGCAGACAGCGCAGCGAAACCAAAGGGCTCCGGCCCACCGCACCCCGGTACTTCGCCTTGCAGCCCTTGGCCTTC
>JANNKN010000461.1:0-7934 GCA_031396315.1 Deltaproteobacteria bacterium | reverse complement strand
CACGGGCATTCTATTAGGGAGAGGTGACGGGAGGGGGCCGTCGAGGCCCCCTCCCGTCACGCTTCGCGTTTCGCGCGCATGTTGCTGGTGATCGCGTTGGACTAGTGTGCTCGGCTCGGAGGGAATCCATCGTGAAGCTGCATGACAACGCGTCGGCGCCGAATCCGCGGCGGGTTCGAATCTTCTTGGCGGAGAAGGGGATGTCGATCCCCGTGGCGCAGGTGGACATCGCGAACGCGGAGAATCGCGGGGCGGAATTCCGCGCGAAGAATCCGTTCGGGCAGGTGCCGGTGCTCGAGCTCGATGACGGGACTTTCATCTCGGAAAGCGTCGCGATCTGCCGGTACCTCGAGGAAGTGCAACCGGAGCCCGCGCTGTTCGGCGTCGGCGCGCGGGAGCGGGCGCTGGTCGAGATGTGGAATCGGCGCGCCGAGCTCGAGCTCACCCAGCAAGTCTTCTTCTGCTTTCAGAACACCCACGATTTCTTCAAAGGCCGGCTGACGCAGGTGCCCGAGTTCGGCGCAGTCGCGAAGCAGCGCGCCGAGGCCGCATTCGGCGTACTCGACGCGGCGCTCGCCGACCAACGCTTCCTCGCCGGCGAGCGCTTCTCGATCGCCGACATCACCGCGCTCGTCGGCATCGACTTCGGCCGCGTCGTGAAGATCCGCCCCGCCCCCGAGCACGAGAACGTCGCGCGCTGGCACGCCGAACTCTCCGCGCGCCCAAGCGCGAAGGCATGAGCGCCCGAAGCGCACGCGCCGTAGCAACTGCGCGGACGAGCTGACGGCCGAGGCAACGAGCCCACCCCACTACGGTGCGTGCTGAAGCTCCAACACCCGCGCATCGAACACGCCGCGACGCGCGAGGCCGCGCTCCACGCGGCGCCCCGTCGGTCCATCGATCGCGATCACGTAGGCGACGACCGGCGGCTGCTCGCCACACTTCGCGCGGTACACCATGTAATCGACGCCCACGCGGTAGCGGCCCCGCTGCGGTGCGGTGAACACGACTTGCTCGATGCGCGGCGCCGGCGAATCGCAGCGCGCATCGGCAGTGAGACGCCCGCCCGCGGCTGCGAGCTCGTTCGCGAAATAGATCGTCTCGTCGAGCGCGTCGGTCACGTACAGGTCGAGATCGGCCGCCGCACCGAATGCGAGCTGCACGCGCAGCGCTCCAGCCGGCGCGGGCGGAGCCTTCGCGAGCGCAGCCTCGAGCTGCGCTGCTTCGGCTTCGAGCGCAGGCGTCCACTCTGCAGCGGGCATGCGCTCGCGCGCTTCGAGGGTCGGCGGCGCAAGCAACGCGAGGCCGAACGCCAGCGCGAGCGCTGCGGACACGCGAAGGCCGAGAGTATGTTGTGCGGGTCGCAGGCTCGCCGACTGCGTGGAGGGCTCGTTCATGCCGCGATTCTTGCGCACTTCGTTCCTCTCGCTCGCCTGCACGCTGGCGAGCGCCACTGCGTTCGCGAACGCGGCCGCGCCGGTCACGGCAGCGCCGCCGGTCGTCGGCAGCGTGCGCGATGCCGGAGGCGCGCCGGTCGCAGGCGCGATGGTGAGCTTCCTGCGCGGCGATCCGTTGCACGTCGTCACCGTCTTCAGCAGCGACACCGGCGCGTTCACGCTGAATGGGCTCGCGCCTGCCGGCGATTACACGGTGCGCGTGCGGCGCATCGGCTACCGAGACATCCGCGAACAGGCCGAAGTCGGCGCGGCGCCGTTCGCCTTCACACTCGCCGCGGAGACGGACCCCGGCGCAGCAGCGGCGCAGCTGCCCTCGAATCGCTGGTTCGCGCTGCTGCTCGAGAAATTCGACGACGAAACGCATCGCGAAGAGTTCGTGCGGCAGTGCACGTACTGCCATCAGCAGGGCAGCCCCGCGACGCGCATTCCGCGCGAAGACTGGCAATGGGAGAAGGTGCTCACCCTAATGGCTCGGCTCGGAGGCACGCTTTCGCCCGAACTGCGCGCGCAAGTGCCGGAGCTGTTTCGCGCTGCATACGACCCGAAGACCGCCGTACCGCGCCTCACCGCGAAGCTCGGCACCAAGGAGTTCGCCCCGCCGCCGCCGCCCGAGGTGCGGCGCGCGGTGGTCGACGAATGGGAGCTCGGCATCCGCGCTTCGATGCAGCACGACCACGCGGTGCACCCGGATGGCCGCGTGTACTCGGTCGACATGCTGCAGGATCAGCTCTACCGGCTGGATCCCGTGAGCGGAGAGATCCGCGCATTCCAGATCCCCGACGATGGCGTCCCGCTCGGCGGCGTAATGGCTGGCGAGAGCGCGCCGTCGATTCCCAATGCGAACGCCCACGTCGGCCCGCACTCCCTGCAGATGGGCCCAGACGGCTCGGTCTGGATCACGCTTGCACTCGGCAATCGCATCGCGCGCTTCGATCCGAAGACGGAGAAATTCGAGATCCATGCGATGGAGGAAGGCTTCTATCCGCATACGCTGCGCATCGATTTGCGCGGCCGCGTCTGGTTCACGGTCGCAGTCTCGAATCACGTCGGGATGTACGACCCGGCCGCCCGCAAGATGGAGATCCTGCGCGTGCCGGCGGGCAGCATCGGGCAGGAGATCGCCTTGCGCGCGCTGCCGTACGTCGTCGCCGCTGCGGACTGGCTCGATCTCGATCTCGCGAGCCTCGCGAGCGAGGGCGGGAGCGCCGGCTCGGCGCCGGTGCCCTACGGCATCGACATCGCACCGGACGGCGGTGTGTGGTTCAGTCAGCTGAACCAGCATCGATTAGGGCGCATCGATCCGGACACATTCGAAGTCGAGATGATCGACACACCGTTCACGGCGCCGCGGCGCTTGCGCTTCGATTCGCAGGGCCGGCTCTGGATCCCAGGTTTCTCGTCGAGTCTGATCGCACGCTTCGATCCTGCGACGCGTGAGTTCAAGCAGTACCCGCTGCCGATCGAACCGCTCGGCAGCGAAACGCCTTATGCGCTGCACGTCGACCACCGCACCGACACGGTCTGGATCTGCGGCACCAACAGTGATTCGCTGATCCGCTTCGAGCCGCGCAGCGAGAAGTTCACCGTATATCCGCTGCCGACGCGCGTGACGTACACGCGCGAGATCGACTTCGACGCGCAGGGGCGCGTGTGGACCTCGAACTCGAACCTGCCCACCTGGCAGATCGAGAACGGCTACCCGCGCGTGCTGCGGCTCGATCCGATCGGAGCTCCGGCGCCGGTGCGTGCCGCCGCCGTCGCCCAGCGCGATCCCCAATGACTCGAAACCGGCACAGAGGACGAATGTTGCGACTCTCGATCGTGTTCGCGTCATTGGTGCTGTTCGGCTGTGATTCCGGCAATCCCGCCGAGAAGCTCCACCGCTACGAGCTCGAAGGCGTGGTCGAGGATGTGGATGTGGAGAACCAGCATGCGCTGATCGACCACCAGGAGGTGCCGGGCGTCATGCCTGCGATGACGATGAGCTTCGACGTACCCGACCGAGCCGTGCTCGAGAAGCTCGCGCCGGGCCAGCGCATCGCGTTCACGCTCGAGATTCGCGACAAGAGCTTTCGCGTCGTCGAGGTCGACGTGCTCGAGGAGAAGGCGGCGCCTGGACGCGCGGGCGCACTCGGCGCCGTCGCGTCGGCGCAGGATCTGGCTCCGGAGTTCGCGCTCACCGACGCGAGCGGCGCCGAGGTGACGCTCGCGAGCCTGCGCGGCAAGGCGCTGCTGATCGATTTCATTTACACGCACTGCCCCGGCCCTTGCCCCATCATGACGGGTCGCCTCGCGCAACTGCAGCGCGAGCTCTCGCCCGAGCTGCGCGCACGCGTGCACTTCGTTTCGATCACGGTGGACCCCGAGCGAGACACGCCCGAAGTGCTCGCGAGCTACGCAAGCGCGCGCGGCGCCGACTCGACGGGCTGGTCGTTCCTCACCGGAGACCCCGAGCGTGTGCGCGACGTGCTGAAGCGCTACGGCGTGTTCGCACAGCAGAGCGCGAACGCCGGCGAAGTCGACCACGTGGTGGTCACGTTGCTCGTGGACGCGGAGGGGCGCGTCGTGAAGCGGTTGTTCGGCGTCGAGGACAGCGTGGCGGATTTGAAGCAGGCGTTGGAAGAGACCGCCGGCACCTCTTAGGGATGGAGCTCTCCGCTCGCGCGATCACGATGCGCCTCGCGCGCGAACCCCACGCGGTCCTGGCGACGCTGCGCGCGGACGGCAGCGCCGCGCTCGTGCCGGTGGTATTCGCGCGCGTGGGCGATGTGCTGTGGTCGCCGGTGGACGGCAAGCCGAAGGGCAGCGCGCGGGTTGCGCGCGTCGCGAATCTGGAGCGCGATTCTCGCGCGGCATTGTTACTCGATGCATACGGCGCCGACTGGGCGCGCCTTTGGTGGCTTCGCGTCGAAGGCCGCGCGCAGATCGAACGCGACGCGCTGGCGGAAGGAGAGGCGGCACTGCGAGCGAAATATCCGCAGTACGCCACGACTCCGCTTCACGCCGGCGAGCCGCTGCTGCTGCGCATCGAGATCGAACGCAGCGCGAGTTGGGCGGCGTCAGCGGAAGCCGTGTTGGCCGCGGAGGGAGGGCGCGCGTGAACCTCGCATTCTTGTGTCTCGGAGCGATGGGCCGGCCGATGGCGGGCCATCTCGCGCGCGCGGGTCACGCCGTCACGGTCTACAACCGCACGCGCGCAAAGGCGGAGGCGTGGGCCACGGAGTTCCGCGGGCGCGTCGCCGCGACGCCGCGCGAGGCCGCCGCCGGTGCGGAGATCGTGTTTGCATGCACCGGCAACGACGCCGACTTGCGCGAGATCACGGGGGGCGCGCACGGCGCGTTCGCTGCGCTCGCGCCCGGCGCCGTGTTCGTGGATCACACCACCGCGTCGCCGGCGCTCGCGCGCGAGCTCGCTGCGCAGGCCACCGAGCGCGGCGCGCATTTCCTCGATGCTCCCGTCTCGGGCGGCGAGGAGGGCGCGAAACGCGGGCAGTTGAGCGTGATGGCGGGTGGCGACGAGAGCGCGTTCGAACGCGTGAAGCCGGTGCTCGCTTGTTATGCGAAGAGCGCGCTGAGGATCGGCCCGGCGGGGGCGGGGCAGCTCACGAAGGCGGTGAATCAGCTGTGCATCGCGGGCGTGCTCGCGGGGCTCTCCGAAGGGCTCGCGTTCGCGGAGCGTGCGGGGCTCGATCTCGCGCGCGTGATCGACGCGATCTCGAAAGGTGCCGCGCAGTCTTGGCAGCTCGACAACCGCGCGCGCACGATGGCGGCCCGGGAGTACGAGTTCGGGTTCGCGGTGGATTGGATGAGAAAGGACTTGGGGATCGCGCTTGCGGAGGCGGAGCGACTCGGGGCGCGCGCGGAGACCGCACGAGCGGTGGATGCGATGTACGAGGACTTGCAGCGGGGCGGTGGCGGGAGGCGGGACACGTCGTCGCTGATCGAGGCGCTGCGGAAGGACTGAAGCGGGCGTTCGGACTCGCGGGCGCGGGCTCGGATTCGTGAGTCGTACTGCTAAGTTGCGCGCCCTTTCATGAGACCGGGAGCCGCTCGCCATGGCCGATTTCGTCTTCACGATGCACGACTTGCGGAAGGTGGTGGCGCCGGATCGCGTGATCCTCGACGGCATCACGCTGGCGTTTCTACCGGGCGCGAAGATCGGCGTGCTCGGGCCCAATGGGTCGGGCAAGAGCTCCCTGCTGCGAATCATGGCGGGCGTCGACAAGGATTTCCTCGGCGAAGCGCGACCGCATCCGGCACTGCGCATCGGATATCTCGCGCAGGAACCGCAGCTCGATCCGACCAAGGACGTGAAGGGCAACGTCGAAGACGGCGCGTCCGCGGTGAAGGGGTTGTTACTGCGCTTCGAGGAGATCTCCGCGAAGTTCGCCGAGCCGATGGAAGACGACGCGATGAACAAGCTGCTCGAAGAGCAGGGGCGGCTGCAGGATCAGATCGACGCGGTAAACGGCTGGGAGCTCGACCGCACGCTCGACATCGCGATGGACGCGCTGCGCCTTCCGCCGGGCGACGCGGATGTGACGAAGCTCTCGGGCGGCGAGCAGCGCCGCGTCGCGCTGTGTCGGCTGCTGCTCTCGAAGCCCGACATGTTGCTGCTCGACGAGCCGACGAACCATCTCGACGCCGAGTCGGTCGCGTGGCTCGAGCAGTTCTTGCAGGAATACTCGGGCACCGTCGTGGCCGTAACGCACGATCGCTACTTCCTCGACAACGTGGCGGGCTGGATTCTCGAGCTCGATCGCGGCCGCGGCATCCCTTATCAGGGCAATTACACCGGCTGGCTCGAACAGAAACGGGCGCGGCTCGGAGTCGAGGAGAAGCAAGCGGGCGCACGCCAGCGCACGCTCGATCGCGAGCTCGAGTGGATCAAGATGTCGCCGCGCGCACGGCAGACGAAGAGCAAGGCGCGCATTCGCGAGTTCGAGGCACTGCGCCAGCAGGAAGAGCAGCGCGCGCCCGAGACGGTCGAGATCAGCTTTCCCGCCGGTCCGCGCCTCGGCGATGTCGTGATCGAGGTCAAGGATCTCGTCAAAGGGTACGACGATCGCCTGTTGATCGACGGGCTGACGTTCAACTTGCCCGCTGGTGGAATCGTGGGCGTGATCGGCGCGAACGGCGTCGGCAAGTCGACGCTGTTCCGCATGCTCGTCGGGGAAGAGAAGCCCGATTCGGGCACGCTGCGGATCGGCGAGACGGTGAAGCTCGCCTACGTCGACCAGAGCCGGGACGCGCTCGGCTCGAGCAAATCGGCATGGGAGGAGATCAGTGGCGGTGCCGAGCGCATCCCGCTCGGCAGGCGCGACATCGCTTCGCGCGCCTACGTCGCCTCGTTCGGCTTCAAGGGCGCAGACCAACAGAAGCGCGTCGGTGACTTATCAGGCGGCGAGCGCAACCGCGTGCACCTCGCGAAGCTGCTGAAGAGCGGCGGCAACGTGCTGCTGCTCGACGAGCCGACCAACGACCTCGACGTCGACACACTGCGTGCGCTCGAAGACGCGCTGCTCAGCTTCGCGGGCTGCGTGGTCGTGATCTCCCACGATCGCTGGTTCCTCGACCGCATCGCGACGCACATGCTGGCCTTCGAGGGCGACTCCCACGTCGAGTGGTTCGAGGGGAATTATCAGGACTACGAGGCCGACTACAAGCGGCGCAAAGGCGCGGCTGCGGATCAGCCGCATCGGGTGCGGTTCAAGAGGCTGGAGCACTAGAGAGCCCGGCGCCGGAGCATCGAGGCGGCGCGGGGGCGGGTGGGCCGGCGGTCGCGCTTCGGGCCCTTGGCGCGGCGGCGTGCACCGGTGGGTGGAGGTGGTGCGTGGCAGCTGGGCGTGCTTGCGCGCTCGCGGCCGCGGTTTCGGGGCGCGAAGGTGTGCCGCGTTTTGGGCGGGAACCGGGCCCTCTGGCGCGACGCGACCGGCCCGCCCGCCCCCGCGCCGGCGGGCGGCTGGCTCCGAGGTAGAGGGGAGGCGAAGCCGAGAGCGCCGTTGAGGCGCTCTCGGCTACGCTGTTCGGAAGCGGGCCTTGTTTCACAGCACGGCGAGCTTGGCGCTCCCGTTCTTCAGCTCGATGCCCGCGTATGCGCAGCGCCCAGGCTGGCGCTTGAACAGGCTCACTGCGATCAGCCACACGCGCACGACGTCGCCCGGGTGCGCGCCGAAGTATTCGAGTGCATCGGCATGCAGGTCGCGGCGCTCGTCGTGCCAGCTGCCGAGGCCGGCATCGCCGGAGTGCACTACGACGTGGAACTCGCGGTGCTTCCAGTTCGGGAGCGGACACCAGAAGGCGGTGCCGATGGGTAGCTCCTTGCTCCAGTAATAAGTGAGGTCGAGTCCGTTCGCGAACTCGACCGCGAGGCTCAAGTAGTCGTGGCTCGGTACGCTGTCTTCGCGCATCAGGCCGGGCAGCGCGTCGACGCGCCAGCGCCACGCGAGCTCGGTGCCGGGGCGCAGCGCGAACGGC
>JANNKN010000426.1:0-1654 GCA_031396315.1 Deltaproteobacteria bacterium | reverse complement strand
GCCCGGACATCCGCTGACTGCACGGGTGACAGTGAACCGTTTGTGGCAGGAGTTGTTCGGTCGCGGGATCGTTGCCACGTCCGAGAATTTCGGCGTGCGCGGAGATCGTCCTTCGCATTCCGATAGGCGCCGCGCGAGAGCTTCGCGAGCTGCGCGGCGGCGGCGAGCGCCTCGCTCTCGAGTCGCTCCGGCGCGACGACGCGATCGAGGTAGCCCGCGGCGAGCGCCCCGGCCGGGTCGTAGATCTCGGCGAGCGTGGTGGCGCGCGCGAGCTGCTCGCGTGCGAGCCGTGCCTTCGCGAGCTCGAGCGCGAACACCGGCAGTGTCAGGTCGATCGCGACCTCGTTGAGCCCGAGCTTGAAGTCGCCGCTCGCGCCGATCCGCAGATCTGCGGCGAGCAGCAACAACGCGCCCATCGCGAGCGCGTGGCCGCTGCAGGCCGCGACCACCGGCACTTCGGACTCGACGATGCGCAGCAGCAGTTCACCGCCCGCGGTCACGAGCGCGCGGGACGCGTCGCGCCCTTGTTGGATGACACTGAGATCGAAGCCGGCGGAGAAGCGTCCAGGGCGGCCGATCAGCACCGCCGCGCCCGCCTCCTTCTCCGCGCGTGCGAGCCCCGCGTGGATCGCCTCGATCGCCGCATGCGACACCGCATTGGCGCGCCCGTCGTCGAAGCGAAGCAGCGCAACAGAATCTCGAAGCTCGTAGCGAAGCAGGTCCGTCATGGCCGCGACCGTAGCTGCGCGAAACCCGAACGCGCTCGCCTGGGGCGCCTCTTCAAGCTGGCGCGACGCTCGCGCGGTGCGCGGGGATCACACCTTCAACGCACGCGCCCTTTCGAGCGTGTACGTCAAGAGCGCCGCCTCCGTCGCGTCGTCGAGGCCCCGGAAGCGAATGCCCATGCCGACCGGTAGGTTGCCTTTCGCGAGGTTGCCCGGCACGTTGGTCATCATGACTTCAGCGGCGACGCGCGCGTCATGGGCGGGCAGGGGCAACTGCACGTGCACGAGCGTGCGCGGCAGCGAGGGCTGTGCGGTCGCGAGGAACGCTCCGCAGCACGAGAGCGTGTAGAGCTTCGCGAGCTTCTCGCGCCCGAGCAGGCGAAAGCTCACGGGCCAATTCGTGGGCACACGCTCGTTGCGTCGCGCGGCGCGCGAGTGCACTCCGCCCGCGATCGCGCGGTTCGCCTGAAACCGGAGCATGTGGTCGTCGAGCGGGAACCAGAGCGCGTACTCGACGCCGGCGCGCCGTAAGCGCTCGCGCGTCGTCGGGTCTGGGCGCGTGCCGCACGCGAGCAGCGGCAGCATGCCCGTGCGTCCGCCAGCGCGCAGTGCGTGCAGCGAATCGGCGAGATCGTGCGCGGACAGATCGCCGGGAATCACGACGCCACCGAGCACCGGCGCCTCACTCGACCTCAGTAAGGCGATTGAAGAAGGGCAAATCATCCTTGTGAACCTCGCGACCGAGAAAGCGCAGGTTTCCGAGGCCGATGCCTCTCTCTTTGCCACCTTGCTCTTGAGCGACCTCTGGACGGCGGCGAAGGAACGCGGTAAGGGCACCGACGCAACACAGGTGAAGCCGTTCTACGTTTACGTGGACGAATTCCAAAACTTCATCACACCGACCATTGCCAAGAATCTCGACCAGGCGC
>JANNKN010000402.1:0-20443 GCA_031396315.1 Deltaproteobacteria bacterium | reverse complement strand
CTCCGTCGATCTGCGTGGAAGAGGGCTGCTCCGCAGGGTTTCGCAAGCGGGAGCCGCGAGGGCAACTGCGCTACGCATCGGAGCCGACGACAAACGCTCGCAAACGCGAACGCGAGGCGCAGTGACCGAGCTCTACGACCGCATCGGCGTCGGGTACCGCTCGCTGCGCGTGCCCGATCCGCGCATTGCGGCGGCGATCACGGCGGCGCTGGGCGATGCGGAGAGCGTCGCGAACGTGGGCGCTGGCGCGGGCTCCTACGAGCCGCGCGAGAGGCGCGTCGTCGCGATCGAGCCCGCGCGGACGATGCTCCGCCAGCGCGCGCGCGATGCCGCGCCGGCGGTGCGCGCATCGGCCACCGCGCTGCCGCTGCGCGACGCGAGCGTCGACGCCGCGCTTGCGGTGCTCACGATCCATCACTGGCCCGATCGCGCGCGCGGACTCGCGGAGCTGCGGCGCGTGGCTCGCAAACGGGTCGTGATCCTCACGCATGAGCACCTCGAGTCGTTCTGGCTCGGCGAATACTTCCCCGGCATTCGCCGCATCGATCTCGAGATCTTCCCAACGCTCAGCGACTTCGAGAGAGCGCTCGGGCCAGTGCGCGTCACGTCGCTACCGATCCCACACGACTGCAGCGACGGCTTTCTCGGCGCCTACTGGCGACGGCCACACGCTTACCTCGACGCGCGCGTCCGCTTCGCGATCTCGTCCTTCGCGAAGATTGGCGAGGCGGAAGCTGCTACCGGCCTCGCTCGACTGCGCAGCGACCTCGACTCGGGTGCCTGGCAGCGCGCGAACCACTCGCTGTCGAGCCTCGACGCCCTCGACCTCGGCTATCGCCTCGTCGTCGCCGAGCTGCGCGGGTAGGCGTGCAGCTCAGCTCCGTGCGAGCGCGTCGTAGGCGCTCTCGATCGCCTGCGCGCGCGCACTGAAGGCCGCGCGCGAGTCGGAGTGCGTCACGATGTAGGCGGCGTCCTCCTGAATTCCGCGCAGCACGAGCTCGCCGACGCGCGCGGGATCGAGGCCCTGCGCCACCGCGGGCTTCAGCACGTCGAGCAGCGGGCTCGGCGCCATGCCCGTTCCGCTCGCGAGCTCCGCGGGGCGATTGCGCGCTGCTTCGAGAATCTTCGTGTTGACGACACCGGGGCACAGCACCGACACGCCGATGTGTTCGGGCGCGAGTTCCTGACGCAGCGTCTCGCTGTAAGCGACGACCGCATACTTGCTCGCGGTGTAGACACCGAGGCCCGGCGCGGCGGAGAGGCCCTGCGTCGAGGCGGTGTTCACGATCTGGCCGCCGCCCTGCGCGCGAATGTGCGGCAGAAACGCGGCGACGCCGTTCACCGCGCCCATCAGGTTGACGCCCATCACCCAGCGCCAGTCTTCGGCGCTCGCCTCCGCGAGCGGACCGAGCACGACCACGCCGGCGTTGTTGCACAGGATGTCGACGCGGCCGTAGTTCTCGAGCACGCGCTGGGCGGCGGCGTCGAGCGAGTAGCGGCTCGAGACGTCGGCGGGAATCCCGACCACGTCGCCGCCGACGTCGCGTACGGAGGCTTCGGCTGGCGCCAGCGCGCGCTCCTCGAGATCGAGTAGCGCGATGCGTGCACCTGCACGCGCGAGTGTCTTCGCGATGCCGAGCCCGATCCCGCTCGCGCCGCCCGTAACAACTGCAACCTTGTCGCGCAGATCCTTCATCGCCCACCCCCGCAGCGGTCCCGAAGCTCGCCCTGCGCGCCGCCGAGCGCCCGCGCCGACAGCTTGCGCGCTCCGAGGCGAAGCGGTCAAGCGCGCTCTACGCTGCCCGGCCTCCGCCGTCTCCGCGAGGCCCGTGTGCGCATTCTGAAGCTCTTCGCCGCCCTAATCGCCCTGCTCGCCGCGGGCCTCTTCGCCGTATGGGTCGCCACCGCGCCGGCCGGCCCCGCGCAGCTCAGCACGAGCACGCAGCGCCTGCGCGCCGGACCCCACGCCGTGGCGAGCGACGAGCGCACATTCGTCGACACGTCGCGCCCGACGCCCGCACACGGCGACTTCGCGGGCGCGGCGAGCCGCACGCTCGAGACGACGCTCTGGTACCCGGAGGACGCGGCGGGCGCGCACCCGCTGCTCGTCTACAGCCACGGCTTCATGTCGATGCGCAGCGAGGCGAAGCTCTACGCGCACCACCTCGCGAGCCATGGCTTCGTCGTAATCGCGGCCGACTATCCCGCTACGAACTTCGGCGCGCCCGGCGGCCCCAACATCGCCGACGCGACTAGCCAGCCCGGCGACGTGGCGTTCCTGATCGACACGGTGAGCGGCTGGAGCGAGGCCGAGCGCCCGTTCCGCGGCACGATCGACGCGCAGCGCATCGGCGCCGCGGGGCTCTCACTCGGCGGCTTCACGACGACGCTCGCCACGTTCCATCCGACGCTGCGCGATCCGCGCATTTCCGCGGCCGTCTCGATCGCGGGCCCGAGCGCGATGTTCGCGCCGAGCTTTTTCACACACGCGGACGTGCCGTTCCTGATGATTGCCGGCGACGTGGACGCGATCGTCGACTACGCCGCGAACGCAGAGCCGATTCTCGGCAAGCTCGCGCACGGCGGCGCGCTGCTCACGCTCGCGGGCGGCACGCACACGGGCTTCTCGCCGATGAGCGACGGCGTAATGCGCGTATTCGGCAACCCGGATCGCGTCGGCTGCTGGGCGCTCACGCGCGTGCTCGACGCGAAGCCAGGGGAGAGCCCCTTCAGCGGGCTCGGCGGCGAGCAGCAAGGCGTCCTCACTCAGGTCGACATGCCGCTGCCGTGCGCGAACGGCGCGCCGAAGGAAGCGCTCGCGCCCGGGCGGCAGCTGATGATCACGACGCTCGCGCTGCGCGCATTCTTCGAGAGCGCGTGGGCGAGCGACGCAGCCGAGCGCGCGGAGGACGCCGCTTACTTGGCGAGCGGCATTGCGCGCGACTTCTCGGAAGCGCGCTTCGAGTCGATCGCGCCGCTCCCGCCGAGCCGCGACCCTGTGCTGGCCGAGGCGCCGTATCACCCGGGCATTCCACGCCCGGCCTCACCGGCAGCGACCCTCGAGCCGGACGATGTGCCCGTGCTCGTGCCCGACCTGGATGTACCCTAAGCGCTCGCGGGCTCGCGCGGCTGCATGCCCGCCGCGCGATAAATCGCGTCGATCACGGTCATGTTCCTCACCGCGTCGTCCGCGGTCGTCGGAAACGGCGCGCCCTCGCGAATGGCGCGCACGAAGGCTTCGAGCTGGTGCCCATAGCTCGTGCCGTCTCGCACCTGTTCGCTGCGCTTGCCTCGCTCCGACTTCACCGTCACGCGATGAAAGAACTGCGGCGCGATCGGGTTGGTCACGCGAAGCTCGCCGCGCGTGCCGGTGACGCGCGCGGAGATGCCGAACAAGCGCCACGAGAACATCGAGCAGCTGACGTGTCCGCTGGTGCCGCCCGGGAACTCGAGCTCCGCCTCCATCGCGCGATCGACGCCGGGCGAGGAGAGCCTCGCGCGCGCCGAGACGACGCGCGGCTCGGCGCCCGCGAGCGCACGCACGATCGAAACCGTGTAACAACCCATGTCCATCGCAGCGCCGCCCGCGAGATCGCCGCGGTAGCGGATGTCGCCGGGCTTGATGAGCGGCGCACACAGCTGCGCCTCGACGCGCCGCAGCTCACCGAGCTCGCCGCTCGCGCAAATCGCGAGCAGCCGCGCGGCGAGTGGGTGGTAGCGCCAGTGAAACGCCTCCATCACCACGAGCCCAGAGGCGCGCGTTGCGTCCGCCACGCGCTGCGCTTCGGCCGCGTTCGCGGTGAACGGCTTCTCGCATAACACGTGCTTTCCAGCAGCCAGCGCGCGCAGCGTCCAGAGCCCGTGGTGCGAGTTCGGCAGCGGGTTGTAGATCGCATCGAGTTGCGGATCGGCGATCAGCGCCTCGTAGCTCTTGTGCACGCGCGGAATGCCATGACGCGCGGCGAAGCGGCGCGCCTTCTCCGCATCGCGCGCGGCAACCGCAGCCACCAAGGCGCGCGCGTTCTCCCGCGCAGGCCGGAGCAGCGCGAGCGGCGCGATGTTCGCGGCACCGAGAATGCCGATGCGGAGCGGAGTTTCGGGGCCGGTCATGTGCGCCTACCTAGATCAACCGGGCGGAGGATTGCCCATCCGGCTCGATCCTCACACGAACGCCACAGGATCCTCACGGGGAACCCATGCGAGGACGTGCTTTGCTCTCGCGTCGCCTAGACTCGTGTATCAGCAGACATCGGGACGAGGAAGCGAACGCATCGAATGACCAAAGGCCGCCGACTCGATGAGCCCGCTCGCGCGGATCTCGCCGTGCTCCTGCCTCTGCGAGATTCACTCGCACGCCGCGCTGGCGCGCTGCGGGTCGAGCTCTCGTACGCCGAGCCGCTCCGACGTGAGCGCCTCTACTCGCGCGCGCTGCGCTGCGACCGCGTCGTCCACTTGCTCGAGACCCGCATTCGGCACGCGGCAGAGCTGCTCGCGAGTGGCAGGATTTCGCCCGTCGTGAGCTCGGATCGCGAAGCGATCTGAGGCCGCCCGCACAGCGGGCCCAGCAGACGCAATCGCTTCTTCGCAGAGCCGCCGCGAAAACGCGACATGCGGCGCCGATCTTCGCCTCACACGAGGTGAAGCATGGAGTCTCCGGTTTTCCTGATCGGCGCCGAGCGCTCTGGGACCACGCTGCTGCGCCTAATGCTCGACGGCCATCCCCAAATCGCGATGCCGGCCGAGTTCGATTTCGCGCTGGATTGGCCCGAGGCGAAAGACGGCGAGTGGCCCGATCTGTTCGCTTACTGGGAACAGCTCGCGGATAGCCGCCAGGCGCGGCAGGCGCGCGTCGTGATCGACGCGAGCCTCACGTTCCCGGATCTGGTGCGCTCGCTGCTTCGGCAAATGCAGCTGCGCACGCACAAACCGGTTCTCGCCGTCACCGCGCATCGTCACTACGAGCGCATTCTGCGGCTCTGGCCCGAGGCGCGCTTCATCTACCTGATTCGCGATGGACGCGATGTCGCGCGCTCGCACGTCGAGATGGGCTGGGCGGGTAACGTGTGGGCCGCAGCCCCGGTTTGGCGCGAGGCAGAGCGCGAATGGCGACGGGTCTCGGCGCTGATCCCGCGCGAGAACCGCAGCGAAGTCCGCTACGAGGAGCTGATCCGCGACCCGAAGGGTGAACTGAGCCGCATCGCCGGCTTCCTCGACCTCGAGTACGCGCCTGAGATGCTCGCCTACCCCTCGCGCTCCGCCTACGCGGCGCCAGATCCGCGCATCGTCGGCCGCTGGCGCGAGCAGCTGTCTGCGCGCGAGCTCGCGTGGCTCGAGCGCGAGATCGGGCCCGAGCTGCGCGCTCGCGGCTACGCAGCGAGCCCTGTGCGTGCGGCCTGGATCCCCGCGCCACGTCGGCTCGCGCTGCAGCTTGGCGATCGCGTCGGGCGCCTCCACTTCCGTGTGCGCCGCTACGGCGCGCGGCTCTGGGTGCAGCACCAACTCGCGCGGCGCTTCCGGCTCGCACGGTTCGCGCGCACCGCAGCGCTGCAAATGCGCTCGATCGACGCGGCCTTCCTGAAGTAGGCGTCAGCGGCGCGCGATCGTGTCGAGCAGCACGCCCTCGCGCAGGCCCCAGTCGCAAACTGCGACCTCGCGCAGCGCGAGCGAGCGGAAGATCTCCTGCACGATCAGCGCGCCGGTCGGGAGCAGATCCGAACGGCGCGCGGACATGCCGCGCATGCGAACGCGCTGGGCGTGGCTCGAGCTCGCGAGCCGCGCGACGAGCGCTTCGAGCTCGCTGCGCCGCAGCCGCGCGTCGAGCGGGATGCGGTGGGTGTCCTCGTCGAGGCCGTTCGCGAGGCGATAGAGCGCACGTACGGTCCCGCCGATCGCGACGGCGCGCTCCGGCGCGAAGCGCTCGACGCGATCGCGAAGCGGCGCGAGCAGGGAGCGTACGCGCTCCGTCATCGCGTCCTGCTGTTCCTCGGTGAGCGGGTCGCTCTGGCCGAGCTCTTGGTGCAACCGCACGCTCCCGATCGGGAGCGAACGCTCCCAGCGCACTTCGCCGCGAACCCCGGCGGCGATCTCGAGGCTGCCCCCGCCCAGATCGATGCCGAGCGCGGGCACGTCGCCGAGCTTCATGCGCTGGTCGATCGCGCGGAAGATCAGCCGCGCCTCTTCCTCGCCCGGCAGCAGACGGACTCGTTCGCCGAGCGCCTCGGAGAGCCGCTGCACCACCTCGCGCCCGTTGCTGGCGTCGCGCAGCGCCGCGGTCGCGACGGCGATCACGCGCTCCGCGCCCGCCTCGCGCGCGTCCTCGCGCATTTGCTCGACGGTTGCGACGGCGTCATCGGCAGCCGCGCGCGGAATCTTCCCGCCGTCGGAGATCAGCGCGCCGAGCCGGAGCATCACGCGCTCGCGCCCCACGCGGTGGATCGTGCCACCCGGCTCGGCGTCGGCGACGAGCAGGTGGAATGAAGACGAGCCGAGATCGAGCACGGCGAGCCGCCGCGCGCGCGGGCCGCCCACCTGCCCGCTCGGGCCGCCGCTCGGATCGCGCGGCAGCCAGTACGTCGCGCGCGGCCGCTCTCCTGGCGCGCTCTCGATACGCCAGAACGAGCCCTTCTCGCAGTCGATGGCGCTCGGGCGCACGCCCTCGGCATCCACCGCCGCGACGAGCACGGGCAGCAGGTCGCCGTGGCCGCAGATCACGGACGGCTCCTCGCCGAGCGAGGCGAGCAGGAGCGCAGCGCCGTCGAGTGTCGCGCCCTCGGCGAAGCGCGCGTCCTGTTCGATGCGCAGGCCGGTCATGCGCGCGAGTGGCTCGAGCGTCTGCACGCAGCGCACGTGGGGCGACGAGATCAGCCGGCGCGGATGCTCTTCGGCGAGCGCGGTCGCGATCGCCTCGGCCTGAAGGTCGCCAGCGGGCGTCAGCGGACGCAGCTCGTCGTCTTCCTTCCAGCGCGAACGGCTGTACGCCTTCGCGTGACGAACCAGGAAGAGCTTCATCGGCGGCCGCCTTCGCGGGCAGTGTCTCGGCGAACTGAGCGCATTCGTCAACGCGCTTCGGTATTTCTCGCCGCTTCCTGCAACGTGCGCTGAAGGCTGACGCCAGCGCGAGGCTGAACGCGGTGCCAGGCGCCGTCCTGATCGAGCTCCCAGGCATGCTCGTCGTCGCGGCGAGCTGCGGCGATCAACGCCTCGAGCCGCGCCCTGTGCGCGGGCGCCGTGATCGGCACGAGCGCCTCGACGCGCTGCGAGAGGTTGCGCGTCATCAGATCCGCGGAGCCGATGAAGTAGCGCTGGCCGCGCCGCTCCGAGCCAAAGCGGAAGATGCGCGAGTGCTCGAGGTAGCGTCCGAGGATCGAGCGCACGCTGATGCGCTCGGAGAGACCGAGCACGCCCGGCCTCAAACAACAGATCCCGCGCACGAACAGCTCGATGCGCACACCCGCGCGCGACGCTTCGCAGAGCGCGTCGATCATGGCCGGATCCTGGATGCCGTTGACCTTCACGACCACGTGGCCGTCGCCGGCGTGCATCTCGGCTTCGAGCATCTCGAGGAAGCGCGCGCGCAAGTTGTGCGGAGCCACGAGCAGCTGATCGTAGACCGGTGCGCGCGAGAGACCTGTTAGGTAGTTGAAGAGCGCGGCGACGTCGCGGCCGATTTCGGGGGACGCGGTAAAGAGGCCGAGATCCTCGTAGATTCGCGCGGTGACCGGGTTGTAGTTGCCGGTGCCGATGTGGCTGTAGCGGCGCAGGCCGTCTGCTTCTTGGCGCACCACGAGCGCGAGCTTTGCGTGCGTCTTCAAACCGATCACGCCGTAGACGACGTGCGCGCCCGCGCGCTCGAGCAGCTGCGCGCGCGCGCTCGATGTTGGCCTGCTCGTCGAAGCGCGCGCGTAGCTCGATCACGACGGCGACCTGTTTGCCCGCCTGCGCCGCGTGGCAGAGCGCGAGCACGACGGGGTTCTCGCGCCCAGAGGTCCGGTAGAGCGTGTGCTTGATCGCGAGCACGTTGGGATCGCGCGCAGCTTGCCAAATGAACTCTTCGACCGAACCGCGAAACGACTCGTAGGGATGATGTACGAGCACGTCCTCGCGCCTCAACACCTCGAAGAAATCTGCCGCGCGGTCGGGCTCCTCGCCGCGCAGCGGCGCCGGGTGAACGGGCGGCGCTGCCGGAAACTTGAGATCCGGACGCGCGAGCTCGTACAGCTCCCACAGATCGCCGAGATCGGTGAGCGCGTCGAACTCGTACAGGTCCTCCGCGTGCAGCTCGAGGTTCTCGCACAAGAGCGCGCGCATGTTCTCGGGCATCTCGCGCTCGACTTCGAGCCGCACGGGATGGTTCATGCGCAGGCGGCGCTGAAGCCCCTCGGCAACCGCATCCAGCAGGTCGTCCGCCTCGCCTTCGTCGAGCTCGAGATCGGCGTCGAGCGTCACGCGAAACGAGTGATGCTGGAGAATGCGCATGCCGGGAAAGAGCTGATCGATCTTCGCGCCGATCAGCTCTTCGATCGGCAGCAGCGGCTCGCCCTCACCGAGCTTCACGAAGCGCGGGAGCTTTGCCGGCACCTTCACGCGCGCGAAGGCGACCACCGAATTATCAGGGTTCTCGAGCCAGACGCCGAGGTTCAGCGAGAGGTTCGAGATCGCGGGAAACGGGTGCGCGCGATCTACCGAGAGTGGCGTCAGCACCGGCTCGACGTGATTTGCGAAGAACTCGCCGGCGAGCGCGCGGGCTGGCTCGCTGAGATCCTTCCAGGTCGCGATGCGGATGCCGTTCTCTACCAGCAGCGGCGCGATCTGGCCGGCGAGCAGCGCGCGCTGGTGCGCGATCAAGTCGAGCACGCGCGTGCGGATCTCCGCGCACTGCCGCTCGGCGCTGCGGCCGTCGAAGCTCTTGACGCCGACGCGCGCGCGCAGCTGCTCGTGCAGCGCGCCGACGCGAACTTGGAAGAACTCGTCGAGGTTGGCGCTGAAGATCGCGGTGAACTTGACACGCTCGAGCACTGGGAGCGCCGCGTCTTCTGCGAGCGCCAGCACGCGCGCGTTGAAGTCGAGCCACGACAGCTCGCGGTTGAGGAAGCGGCTCGGGCCGAAGGAGCGGATCGTCGCGTCGTCGCCGAGAGACATGGTGGACGCAAGTTAGGCGCCGTTCACGCGGCTGCGCATGCCCTCAAGCCTCGAAGAAGTTCCGGATCTTCACACGCAATGAGCGCTGCTCGGCGCGCGCGATCGCGAACTCGTAGCTCGCGAGCAGGCCCTCGGTCTCGCGGCGCCAGCTACAGCCCTCGGCGGCGGCGCGACCGCGGCGGGCGAATGTCTCGGCGAGCGTGCGGCTGCCGAGCAGCCGGCGGATCGGCTCGAGCGCGCCCTTCGACTCCGCTGGGTCGTACAGAAAGCCAGTCTCTTCGTGCTGCACGACGTCGCGCACGCCGCCGGCATCGGCCGCGACGACCGGCAGGCCCGAGGCCATGGCCTCGAGCGCGACGAAGCCGAGCGTCTCGGTGGTCGAGGGCATCACGAACACGTCGGCCGAGGCGAATGCGCTCGCGAGCTCCTCGCCGGAGAGGAAGCCGGCGAAGCTAACGGGCAGATCGCGGTAGCTACGCTCGAGGCGCGCGCGCTCGGGCCCGTCGCCGACGAAGGCGAGCCGCACACCGGGCATCTCGGCCAGCACCGGCGCGAGCGAGTGCAGATTCTTCTCGGCGCCGAGGCGGCCGACGTACAGCAGCAGCGGGCGATCGCAGCGGCCACCCGCCAGGCGCTCGCGCATCGCCAGCGAGCGCTTCCGAGGATGGAAGAGATCGGCGTCGACGCCGCCGCGCCAGAGCCCGGTGATCCGGAAGCCGCGCGCGACGAGCGAATCGCGGGTGCTTCGCGACGGGCAGAGGTTCAGCTCCGCGAGCGAGTGCGCCGCGCCTAACAGCTTCCACGCCGGCGCTTCGAGCTCGGGGTAGCCGTAGCGCCGCGCGTACTCCGGCAGCTCGGTGTGGTACGACGCGACCGTCGGGATCGCGAGCGCGCGCGCGGCGAGCAGGCTCCACACGCCGACCGCGACCGGGCCGACGGCGTGCAGCACGTGCGGGCGGAACTTCGCGAGCTCGGTGACGATGCGCGGATCCGGCGCGCCGACCACGACATCGGGATAGAGCGGGAAGCGCACGCCGGGCACGCACAGCAGCCGCTCGCCATCACAGATGGGCTGAGCGGGTGCGGGCGCGATCGTGAGCACCTCGTGCCCGAGCGCCGTGAGCTCGCGGATCGTGTGATTCAGCCGGTTCGAGATGCCGTCGATCTTCGGCGCGTGAACTTCGGTCGCGATGGCAATGCGCATCCTCTGTTCTCCCGTCTTTTGGGAGGAACATCGGAAGCGCCGAAGGCGCCGCGGTGACTCAAGGCGTAACGCTGGGTGAAGGTCGTGCTGCGGGAACGCGACCGGCCGATGACGGCACCGTGACGTGGACTCATTGAGGCATGCTTATGGGAGCGGTTGCGGATGAGATGCCGCTAGCCCCTCGTGGCGAACGCCTCGGCCCACGCGCGCTCGAACTCGGGCTCGAACGTGCCATCGAACACACCTGTCCAAAGCACCCGGCCCTCGGCGCTGTAGAGCGCGAGTGTCGGCGCCTTGATCGCGGAATCAATTAGGGTGCGCGTGTAGGCCTCGGAGAGGTGATTCACTACGAACGCGCCCTTCCAGCCGGCTGCGCGGAGTTGCGTGTGCAGCGCGGAGTCGACGTGCTCGCCCTGAGGAAAGAGAACCGCCAACACACCGTCGCGACCGGCGAGCGGCGCGAGTGCACCTGCGAGCTTCGGGAAGCTGGGTGCCGTCGGATCGGTGAAGAAGCAGAGGAAGCCTGCGCGATCCATGGACTTCGCGAACTCGAGGCGCACCGGGGCCTCGGAGTCGGCGTCGACGAGGCGCGGCCCGATTGCGAACGCGAAGTTCGCTGCGGTCTTGACGGTGGCGCCCGTGCGGATCGCGTTGGCGCGGGCGATGAGATCGGTCGCAGAGACTGGAACGGTAATCAAGCCGTCGCGGCCGAAGTCGAGGCGCGCCTGATGAGCCACCTCGACGCGGATCAAGACTCCTAGGGAGCCAGCCGGGAGCTCGGTAGCAGAAGAGTGCGTTGGAGGGGACGGTTTGGTAAGCGCCACCTGATAAGGCCAGAAGCGCTCACTCTCGACGAGATTCGCCTGCGTGACGACCGGCGCCGAGGCGTCCGCGACGGTGTATGCCGGCAGCGAGTCGGTAACTCGAGGTGCGCCCGACTCGGCGACGCTGTGCGCGGCGACGAATGCGGCTGCAAATGCTGCTGCTGTTAGGCGTGACATCTGGCTGTCTCCTCGAAAGAGAGGGAGCCGCCACCTCTCGCGAGGTGGCGGCTCCGAAGGAACTCGATCACCGAGCGCTCAGGCGCGGCGGCGACCGATGCGAGCGAGGCCCAGCAGGCCAAGGGCCAGCAGCGCCGCCGTCGACGGCTCCGGGACCGCGACGAAGTTCGCCGAGATGCCGACGTTGTCGATCACGACGGTCGGGCTCAGCGTGAGCCGGAAGAACGCCCGGTCCGACGTGACCGGCTGCGCCACCGTGCTGATCGCGATCGCGCTGCTCGCCACGTTCGCTGTCGTCAGCGAAACGTAGGTCGTGCCATCGGTCGAGAACTCGATGGCGATCGTGCCCGCGCCGCTCTGCGTCGCGCCCGCAAGGGTGATCTGCCAGTCAGCGCCCGCCTGCAGGACGGACGTGAGGTCCGCCTCGAACACGATGCTCGTGGTCTGCACCGCGACCATCGCGAGATCGCTCTGCGAGGCCTGACCCTCGAGCTGGAGCACCGAGAAGTTGTTGAACGGACCCTGGCCGATATTCGGCAGGAGCGAACCCGAGCCCGGCACGGCCGTAGGGAGCAACGGCTCCGAGGCATCGCCTACCGGAGTGAACGGCAGGTGATAGACGCCGAAGGCCTGCGCCTGCAGGCCAGCCCCATTCGGGTCGAGGCTCGAGTAGTTGGCTCGGATGTCAGACGGAGCAGCGGTGTTTCCACCGTCGATCGAGTGGACCGAGTCGGCGAAGTACTGGGAGAAATCCCAGCCGGCGACCAGCGGCGCTGCGCTAGCGGAGGCCGAGACGCCCATCGTGAGCGCCAGCGCCGCGATTGCTCGAGTGAAGTTCTTCATGATGATTCTCTTTGTGTGTTTGATGTGCTTGAACTAGTTCGCCAGCAACCCGCCCTGATTCAGGGCGGTCCAGCCGTTCGTCCACAGCGCGTTCGAGAACGAGAAGGCACCGCGGAAAGTCGCGGCCGAGTCGAGGCCCGTGCCGCGAGGAGCGGCGCAGCCTGCGTTCGGACGACCGAGACCCTGAACCGTGCGCGGGTTGGTCGGAGCCGCCTTGAGGCTCGCGGCGAGCTTGCCGGCCGCGTTGCCCGTCGGGTCGAACGTGATGTCGTCGTTCACCAGATCGAACGTCGCCGGGTTCACGGAGTTGTTGTCCGCCGTGCTCGCTGGTGAGACGCCGCGGAGGATCTCCGAGAGCGTCTCGCCGTTCGCGACTACGCCGAGCTCGCCCGCCGGCGGCGCCGACGTGCCGGCCAGTGCCGCGCCATCGTCGAGGGTCGAGCAGACGAGGTTCACGAGACCGAGGGTCACGTGATCATTGATGTTATGGCCGGTAGGGCAGTTCGCGATGAGCGCGACGTCGACTTCGATGCCGGTCTCAGCGCCGGTATCGACGACGATGCTGTTGAACACGTCGCCGCCGTAGCAGTGTCGGAACTGAATGCCCCGATTCGTCGCCGCAGCCGAAACCGGCGTGAAGTCCCTCGTGCCATCCGGAGTCGAGCCGATCGCCGTCAGGTTGTAGAAGGCCGAAGCCGAGAGCGGCCACGGGGTCGTGTCGACGACCGTCTGCGCCTGGTTGATCCGCAGATTCACGCGATCGATGACGCCGGCGTCGCTGTCGTCGCCGTCGAACTCACCGACCTTGTCGCCCGACGCGGTGCCGAACAAGCCGCCGCCATTCTGATTGAAGAAGGGCATGTGCGTGTAGAGGAACTGATTGACGCCCGAGTAGCCCTGATCGACGTCGAACATGTCATCGCCGGCGAACGCGACCGAGAGATGATCGCCATTCACGGTGCCGCCGAACCACTCGAAGCCGTCATCGAAGTTCACGTAGACCTCGACGAACGAGATCAGCGTGCCGTCGCCGACGCCACCCATGGTGAGGCCGTTCAGCTCGTTGCTGTTGCCGATCTCGTCGCCCGCGTGGCGGATCGAGACGTATCGGACGATGCCTGAGTTGTCGTGCGGCTGGACGCCGCCGTACGACGCGTCCGCAACCGGGAAGCCGGGAGCCGGCAGGCCTTCGATCGCGCTCGAGCCGTAGGGCAGGCCGAGGACTGCTCCGACGTTCGCGAGGTTCGTCGGTGCATTGCCGAGCAGCACGACGCCGCCCCAGAGCTGGGCGTTGGCGTTGCCATTCTTATCGAGCGGTGCGAGCGGGGCGCTGCCGCAGGTGTCGTCGAGGAACAGGTCGCCCGCGTTGTACAGGTCTTCGAAGCCGACGTTGGCATCGACGTCGTCCGCGACGCCGTTGTTGTCGTTGTCCGTCGCTGCGGTCGTCATGATGATCGAGTTCGAAGGGGTGGCGTCGGCGACGATGCGGCCGTTCGCAGTGACGATCAGAGCACCCGGGCTGCCCGCCGTCTGACCCGCAACGAACGCCGATTGCCGCGGCTGACCGCGCACGATCGTGCCGGGCGTGATCGTGAGCGTCGCGCCGTTCTTCACGAACACGGGGCTCTGCAGCACGATCGTGCCGGTCCAGGTCGTGTTGGCGACAATGTCGCCGGCCGGCCATGCGGGCCACAGCTGCGGCACGTCGGTCGAGCCGCAGTTCGCGGCCGACGCGTTCGCCGCACTGGCGCCGCCCACGAGGGCGACCGCCATGAGAGCGAGGAGTTGCTTTCGCATCGTGAGCTTCTCTCTTCTGTTGATTGTTATTGTGGATTCGCCTGCGCGCGCTGGCGACGCGGCGGACACTGACCCGTGTGAATGGCGCAGCCGGAGCGGTGAGATGACGTTTGCGTGGGCGTGCGACTACGCTGCTGAGGAGTGGCAGCGCAGCGCGCGCGGTGGCGGGCTCCACGGAGTCGTCACAGAAGCTTCAAAAACGAAGGGCGCGACTCCGACGGAGCCGCGCCCTTCTCTTGAGCTTCGCCGTTAGAAGGAATGCGCGTAGCTGACCGAGACCGAGAGATCGCGCCCAATCTTGAATGCGCGCTCGACGACTTTGCTCGCGGTCTGGCTCGGGTCCCAGATCAGGCGCCGCTCGCTGTCGGTGAGGTTCTTGACGCTTCCCTTGAACGTGAACCTTCCAGGCACGCGGTCGAACTCGAACTCCTGGCTGACGATCAGGTCGAGTTGGTGATACGAGTCGAGGTAGCGATCGAGCGTGAGCGACTCGACGGTCGTTCCGAGCGTCGCGCTGCCGGCAGCGTCCAAGACGTCGCTGAGTGCGAAGAATGCGAGCGTCGCGCGCGTTCCCCAATCCGGGTGATCGAACGTGATGTCTGCGTTTGCGATCCACTTCGGCTGGCTGAAGAGACGTCGGCTCTTCGCAAGGCCAGTGAACCGCTCCTCGTCGCCCGCAGCCACGCCGAAGTAGGCCTGCGCGCGCTGGATCTCGATGTCCGTGCGATTCACCGTCGCGTCGATGTAGGTGAAGTTGGCCGCCAGCGAGAGGTACTCGAGCCCGGCGATACCGACGAAATCGAGCGCCTTGTGGCCTTCGACCTCGAGGCCCCACAGGTCTGCCTGGTTCGGGTTGTTGAAGAACGTGCGGTAAAGGGCGCTCGAGGTGCTCTGGTCCACCGGGTTGCGGATCACGATGCTCTCGATCGGGTCGTCGATCGTCTTGGTGAAGGCGCTGATCGCTGCGAGGTCGCCGAAGTCGCCCCACATGTACTCGACGCGCACGTCCCAACTCTCGACGTCCGAGAGCCCGAGCTGAGGATTGCCGATCACGAGATCGTCCGAACCCGACTCGACAGCGACGTAATAACCGATTTCACGAAAGGCCGGGCGCGCGACGGTCTGCGAGTACGCTCCTCTCAGCGAGAGACCGTCGAGTGGGCGGTACGTAATCCCGGCAGAGGGAAGAATGCGTCTCTCGTCGATCTCCGTGTTGGTGAGCGCGCGAATGGAGGCCTCCGTCGTGAGGTCCACCAAGCCCGTGAGAGGATCCACCGGCACGTCGATGCCGAGGATCTGGTCGTTGAAAATCGTTCCGGGCGGAGCCGCGAGCTCGTGGGAACGCGCCGGGTTGTCAGGGCGGTCGAAGAACAGATACGCCGACGGGAAGATTCTCGGCGTTCCGTCGGGGTTGAACTCATCGATGAATGGATCGTTCGTGGTCCCGATCAGGATCTCCTCGCGGCGAAGGCCAGCGAGCAGATCGAGGTCTTCCCAAAGCGTCGCCTTGAAGCCCAGGCTGAACGCAAAGATCTCGCGTTTGGACTGGTTGGTCGTCGCGCGAGAGCCTTCTAAATCGCCACCACTGTTCGTGAGGAGCGACGGCGAAATCGCTTGACCGAGCCCAAGCCGTGACCCGCTCGTCACCGAGAACTGACTCGAGCCGCCGAGGCTGGTGGGTGATTCGAGAAAATTCGCCGCGACGTCGCGATCGGATCTCTCGAACCAGAGGCCGCCGCTCACCTTCGCGACGAGCCACTCGGTCATGTCGCGCTCGTACTCCGCATCGAGACGAACGAAGTTCTGCTTCTCCTCGATGTTGTTCAAGTTCCCGAAAACGCGACGCCCGTTGACGACGAACTCGCCGGGGCTGATCGCACTGGAAGCCACCGGGAACTGCGTCGGAATCGCGTCCGGGTCCGTCGGCTCGAAGAAGTAGCGCGCGGCGAAGTAGCCCTCGTCTTGATTCGTCGTCGCGTGATTCGCTGCCCACGTCACGCGAAAGCCCGGTAGCGAGTCGACGTCGTGCGTACCGTTGAGCTGGTACACGATCAGGTCGCGCTTGCGCTCGAAGGCGCGGCTGTCCGTGAAGTTCGAGAACCAGAGAGGGCCGTTGTTGAAACCGAATGACGGGTTCGGGCGCACGGAAGTGAGCCACGAACTCAGCGTCGCGAAGCCCGAGTAGACGCCCGCGTTGGAGCCGCTGCCACCCGTGATGTCGGTGCCGCCCTGCTGGAGTGCAGCGAGAGTGCTGTAGTCGAAGCCCGGGATGAAGCCGTTTTCACGTACCTGCACCGCGTTCTCGTCCTTCAGCGTGTAGAACGTCGAGAAATCGACGTGGTGGTTTCCTTCCGTATCGAGGTCGAAGCCCACGGCGAGGAATGCCGTCGTCTGCTTCACTTCCTCGCTGTCGGTGTAGTTGAATCGGCCGCCACTCAGGTTGAGCTCGCCGAGCGAGAGATCGCCAGAGCTGACGACGGTGGCCGGCGCGGGGAAAAGTTGAATCTGGGCCGGCCTCGGCTCGCGGTTCTCCTGGAAGCCGACCTTCGTCTGGTAGTCGAGCTCCCAGTTGAAGAGCGCGCGTACGCTGAGCTCGCGCTCGGCGAGCATCGTGCGCCAGCCGATCATCCCACCCGCTTCGCCCTCGGTCGCGTCCGCGCCTTTGCCCTCAGCGCCGATCGGAGAATTCTCGACGCGCTGCACGAGACGGTCGAGCGCGTTCGAGTTGAAGCCCGTCCCGAAGCTCAGCTTGAACTCGAAATCCTCGGGCACGCTTTGCGTGATGACGTTGATCGACCCGCCCGACGAATTGCTCGGGAGATCAGGCGAGAACGTCTTCGCGACCACGAGGTTCGAGGTGATCTCACTCGGGAACAGGTCCAATTGGACGGATTGGCTGTCCGGATCCGGGCTCGGCACCGGCGCCGAGTTGTAGAGCGTGCTGCTGTAGCGATCTTCGAGGCCGCGAATGATCGCGAACTGGCCCTCGACCACGTTGATGCCGGGGATGCGCTTGATCGCGTCGCCGATGTCCGACGCTGCGAACTTGCCGATCTCCGCCGTGTCCATGGTGTTGATGAACTCGTCGGCGTTCGGGCGATCCGCGACGGGCGCCTTGAACGTGCTGGTGATGACGATCTCTTCGACGCCGCCGGCGCCGCCGCTCGTCGTCTCTGCCGCGAGCGCGAAATCCTGCGGGTTCGGCTGGTTCGCAATCACGCTGAGCTCCGTGAGGCGGCGCGTGCCGAAGCCCGGTTTCTCGAAGCGGATGCTGTAGACGCCGGCCGGAACCTCCTCGAACAGATAGAGGCCGTTGGCATCCGTGGTGGACGTGCCGAGCTCGCTGCCGTCCGCGGCGATCAGCGTCGCCTCGACGCCGAGCAGGCCGGTCGCGTCCGCTTCATCGAACACGGTGCCCGTAATGGATCCCTTGCCTTCGGCCGCCGCCGCCTCGGGCTCGAAGCTCGGAATCTCGAGCGTGGGCGCGAGCTCGGGCTCAGCGACTGCGGATTCGTCCTGAGCGAACGCGGGCAGCGCACAGAAAGCGGCAAGCAGCACACAGCAGACGCGGATGAAGAGCGAGTGAAACACGGTGAACCTCGAACGACCGCCGCAGTGCCGATGCGACTCGCGGCCTGTTAGGGAGCTTCGGGATTCACGGCACCCTACGAGCCCTGCGTCGAGGAACGGCGGCGTTCCACTGAGAAGGCTGCGGCGTTCGTGTGACGAAAACGTGAGCGCCGTGCTGGCCCGTGTGCTGCGCCGTGGGCGAATGCGTGAGGAGGCGAGGAGGCGTCAGGCGCTCGCGCGCAGGCGGCTTTCGATCTCCGCCTTCGCGAGGGCGAGCAGCGGGATCGCGATCGCGGCGTCGGCTCCGACGAGGCGGTTCCGAACTGCCGCCTCGAGGATCGCGCGCGTCGCAGCCTCCGCATCGGCGGCGCTCGCGAGCCGCTGCGCCGCGAAGCGGTAGACGCGCGGCAGCCAGCTCGCATAGAACTCGTCGAAGGCGGCGCGGGCCGTGAATTCCGGCGGGCCCTCACTCATCGGGGCTTCTAATAGCGCCTGCGAAAATGCCGCGGCCATCATCGAACCCTCGCGTGATCGACGCGATCCTGACACGTCGACTTCCCACGTTCGTGACGGGGTCGCGACGATCGAGGGACGAAAGTGCCCTCCGCCTTCACGATTCCGTCGCGGAACTCTCGCGGCGTCCTCACAGAGCCGTCGCATCGCCCTGGCAGCTTGCCGTTTTGGATGGCCCACAGACATGGCAGACCGCAATCGAGCGTTCGCGATCGGAGAGCCCGCGGAGTGGCGCGAGAGCGTCTGCTCGTCGCTCACTGCGGTCTCGCTCAGCGTCGAGCCATTCGCCTCCGGCAAGCAGGCGCTCGACCGCCTCGACGAAACGGTTCAGCTGATCGTCGTCGCCGCGCAGACCAGCGACGTGAGCGGCGTGGCGCTCTGTCGGCGCGTGCGCGAGCTGCCCGGCGGCGACGGCGTGACGATCATCTTGCTGAGTTCGCTGAGCGACGAGATGGACCGCATCTTGGCCTTCGAGAACGGCGCCGACGATTTCGTGGCCGCGCCGTTCTCGGCGCGCGAATTCTCGGCCCGGGTGCGCGCGATTCTGCGCCGCCGCCAGCAGCGCGCTCACCCGCAGCCTGCGGGCGAGATCGAAGCCGGCGCGCTGCGGCTCGACCTGATCGCGGGCGTCGCCGAGGTGAGCGGAAACCGCGTACGGCTCACGCTGCGCGAGTTCGAGGTGCTGAAGCATCTCGCGCTGAACGGCGGCCGCGTGGTGAAGCGCAACGAGTTGTTACGGGCACTCGACGGCGAGCCGAACGTGAGCGAGCGCCTCGTCGACACGCACGTGAAGTCGATCCGCAGCAAGCTCGGTACCGCGCGCGACATGATCGAGACGGTGCGCGGCGTCGGCTACCGCTTCGACGCGAAGGCGAGCGAGACGAACGTCGCGCAGCAGCGCTCAGCCTGAGGTCGCGGCTCCGAGCTCTCCCGCGAGGCGCCGCCACGGCACCACCAGCACCAGCGAGACGAAGCCCGCCGCGAGCCAGAACGGGTAGGCGGTGTTGCGGTCGTAGAGCCAACCCGCGGCAATCGGCCCGAACACGCGCGCGAGCGAGGCCATCGAGGCGAACGTGCCCATCACCGCGCCGCGGTTGCCGGCGCTGCCCGCGCGCGAGACGAGGCCCATCATGCTCGGCTGCGCGATGCCGCGGCCGATCGCCGAGAGCGCGAGCGGCAGCGCGAGCCACGCGACGCTCGGCATCGCGGGAATCAGCGCGAACGCCAGCGTCATCGCGACACAGCCCGCCACCACGAGTCGCGCCTCGCCGAAGCGCAGCACGATGCGGCGCATGCCGCCCTGCACGCCGCCCATCACGATCGCCATCGCGAACAGCACCCCCGTCACCCAGAGCGCGTTCCACGCGAAACGATCCGCCATGAAGAACGCGAACATCGTCTCGAGCTGGGTGACCGCGAGTGAGAACGCGAGGTTCGCGAGCGCGATCGTGCGCACGCGCGGATCCGAAAACGCAGCAAAGCGCGGCCCGCGTGCGGCTTCCGGCGGCGCGTCCGCTGCAGCGTCGCCAGCGGCTTCGAGCTTGTGAGGCTCCGCGAGCCGTAGCCAGGCGAAGACGAGGTTCGCGGCGGACAGCGAGGCCGCGACCACGATCGGCGCATGCACGCCGATCAGGGTGAGCGGCATCGCGATCAAGGGCCCGAGCGTGAATCCAACTGCGAAGCACGCGCCGAGCAGCGCCATGCGGCCGGTGCGCTGCTCGGGCGGCGTCACGTCGCTCACGTAGGCGGAGGCGACCGAGAAGTTCGCGGCGAAGATGCCCGCGAGCAGGCGCGCGGCGAACAGCATCGGGATGCTGGTCGCGACGGCGAGCAGCGCGAGCGAGAGCGTCGTGCCCGCAATCGTGCCGAGCAGCACCGGGCGGCGGCCGACGCGATCCGAGAGCGAGCCCCAGAGTGGTGCGAATACGAACTGCGCGGCGGCATAGGTTGCTGCGAGCCAGCCGAGCGTCGTGCCCGAGGCGCCGTACTCGCGCGCCCAGAACGGCAGGATCGGCATCACGATGCCGAAGCCGACCAGGTCGATGATCACGACGCCAAAGACGCTGATCAGCGCTGCGCGGGCGCGCGGGTCGGATTCGCTCGGGGCGGTCATGCGGGCGTGCACGCTACCGGAGGCGGCGACGCGGCGCTGAGGTTGTTCGAACCGGCCCGGCGCTCGCGTAGGCTGCGCTCATGCCGAGCCTCGCGCCCGCGCTCCCTTCTGGCTGCCCGTGGAGCGGGTTCACGCCGCCGAACGTCGACTGGTGCGAGCGTGAGCTGTGCTCCTTCATCGTGAACCCGGCAGACACCTGGTCGAACCTCGCGTACTTGTTGGGCGCGCTCGCGATGTGGCGCCTCGCACGCCGCGCGGGGCGCG